>CAMQPJ010000048.1 GCA_947003675.1 uncultured Collinsella sp.
GACGGCACCGAGCCGTCGATCGACTTGAAGAAGGGGGAGGCCTCGCGGCCTCCCCCTTTTTTTGCGTTAAGCCAGATCTAACAAACTCGCTGTGTTTTATGACCCTCGTTTGTCGCATCTTCCGTTAACGGGCTACAATAACTTAGTCTGTGCAATATGGAGGTGAATATGGCTGAAGCTGGTATCGGCGTTGATATCGTCGAGATTTCCCGCATGAAATCAATCCTTGAAAAGACGCCGTCGTTTGCTCGGCGTGTGTTTACCGAAGAAGAGTGCGCATATTGCGACGCATCATCGCGTCCTGCGGCGCACTATGCGAGCCGTTTTGCTTCTCGTGAAGCGGTTCTCAAGGCTCTTGGTACGGGTTTTAGTCAGGGCGTCGGCCGCAAAGACGTCTCGGTTACGCGCGATAAGCTCGGAAAGCCTAAAGCTGTGCTTTCAGGTCGAGCGCTCGAGATTGCTCAAGATTTGGGTGTCATTGAAGTTGCGCTTTCCATTACCTTGACGGGTGATTTGGCCGTAGCCAATGCCATTGCGATCACCGAGGATGCTCGACCTAAGCCTAAGGAAGAAAAGGTGAGCACCAAGGAACGCGTTGCACAAACGTTTAAAGAGGCTCGCTCGGTTTTAGATGAGCTTGAGCAACTGCAAAATTCAGCTTTAACGGAGCACCTGGGCGATGCTTCGCGAGATACGCTAGGAGCATA
The DNA here is from genome assembly GCA_947003675.1 of uncultured Collinsella sp. GTDB lineage: Bacteria > Actinomycetota > Coriobacteriia > Coriobacteriales > Coriobacteriaceae > Collinsella. Next base: position 708 of record CAMQPJ010000048.1, read on the forward strand.
GATGAAACCGGTTTTGAGTACCGAGGAAGTCGTTCTTCTCGAGGATATTATCGAACGCGAAGGAACTTCGAAGGCCGAACTTATGGAACTGGCGGGTGAGTTTGCTGCTACTGAAATTCTAAAACTCAATCCCGATCGCGTCCTTGTTCTGGTCGGTTTTGGCAACAACGGTGGCGACGGCTGGGTCGCGGCTGATATCTTGAGTCATAAGGGCGTTGACGTGGATATCGTGTCTCCGGTTGAGCCGGATGAGATTCCCGCCGCTCTGGCTCGCCATGTTGCCCGCCGTACCGCCGGTCGTGACGTACATGTGTGCGTCGGTCCCTCACGAGATGAGCTTGAGGTTTTGATCGATAAGGCCGACGTTGTTGTTGACGCTATTTTTGGTACCGGTTTCCACGGTGACCTGCGTGCGCCGTTTTCCATCTGGATTCCGACGGTTAACGACTGCGCCGACCATGTGGTGTCCATCGATGTTCCTTCGGGTCTGAATGCCGAAACCGGTGTTGTCGACGATGACTGCATCCGTGCCGAGCGTACGGTCACGATGATCACGCCTAAGATTGGCCTCTACAGCGCTGATGGCCCAGAGTACGCCGGCGATTTGGTGTGCGGTGGCCTCTATGATCGCCTTGATGAGGTCATCGATGATGTCGACCATGCCGCCGAGATTGTCGAGCCCGGTGACCTGGTGGATTTCTTTGCTCCGCTGCCCACGAATATCGATAAGTATTCTCGCGGTTCTGTCCTTATTGTTGCCGGCTCGGCGCAGTATCCTGGCGCTGCCATTATGGCCGCCAAGTCTGCTGCCCGCGCGGGTGCCGGCTATGTGGCTGTCGCGACGCCCGATGCGTGTGCCAATCTTATTCGTATGGCACTTCCCTCGATTCCGGTTTTTGCTATTCCGTCCGATTCCCGCGGCTCTTTTGGTGCCGCTGCTCGTATGACCGTGTGCGAGATTGCAAAGAAGTACAGCTGCGTACTGTGCGGTCCCGGCATGACGACGTCTGCCGGTGCCATGCAGGTGGTTTCGGGCTTGTTGGAGCTTGATGTGCCGCTGATCCTTGATGCCGATGCGCTCAACTGCCTTTCTAAGATTGCTATCGACGGTATCGATAGCAACCCTGAGATGTACCGCCGTGAGCAACCGCTCGTCATGACGCCGCACTATCGCGAGCTTTCGCGCTTGGTTGCCGGTGACGAGGTTAACGATCTGGGGACTGCAATCGCGGCCGCGCAGAAGGTTGTCTGGGCTGCCGGCTCCGACAATCTCGTGGTTATTGCCAAGGGACCGACGACGGCTATCTGTGGCGTTGAGCGCGTGCTTTTGCCGCTCTCGGGTCCGGCGTCGTTGGCGACTGCCGGTTCGGGCGATGTTCTTGCGGGCATTTTGGCTGGCACACTGGCTACCATGCGTGATGAGATGGATCGCTGGGAGCTGCTGTATTCGTATGCTGTTGCGCTTCACAGCTACGCGGGTTTTGCCGCGGCGACGGAGTATGGTGAGAAGAGTGTTATTGCAACCGACCTGATCGACTTGATCGGTCCTGCCATGGAATTGGCGGCAAAGGATGCACTCGATGATCTGGGAATCATGGACGAAGGGTCGGATGACTAATCATGAATAAAGCCGATTTGACGCGCTGGTCCTGGGTTGAGATTGACCGAGGGGCGCTTCGCCGCAACACGAGGGCTTACAAGAATCTGCTCGATCCACGTCAGCGACTGTGCTGCGTGGTCAAGGCCGATGCCTATGGCCATGGTGCCGTCGAGTGCGCCAAAATCATGTATTCGGCCGGTGCCGACATGTTTGCCGTGGCGACGGTTAGTGAAGGCGTTGAGCTTCGACAGGGCGGGATCACAAAACCCATCCTGATCCTAAGCGAGCCGCCTATCGAGGCTATCCCCACACTGCTTGAGTTTGACATTATGCCTTCGGTCTATACGTCCGATTTCGCCCTTGCCTATGGCGAGTGCGCTGTCGCGGCAGGCAAGGTTGGCAAGTACCATCTAGCCATCGAGACGGGTATGAACCGCATCGGTGTTCACTACACGCAGGTGCTCGACTTTGTTCGTGGCATTAGCTTCCATCGCGGTATCCAGTGCGATGGCGTCTTTACGCACTTCGCAACGGCCGATGAGCCTGGCGGTTGGGACTATAAGCTGCAGTGCCAGCGCTTTACCGAGGCCGTTCAAGCCATTAAGGACGCGGGCTTTGAGTGCGGTATCGTGCACTGTGCCAATACGCCGTCCTCGATGCTCGATCCCTCGATGCATTTTGATATGATTCGCGCCGGCATCGGTCTATATGGCCTGCAGCCGTGCGAGCTGAGCAGCCGCGTGATGCAGCTGGACCCTGTCATGAGCGTTCATGCGCGCGTGACGCGTGTGGCACATCCTGCAATGGGCGAAGGCGTGGGCTATGGATTTACCTATCGCGTGCCGCGCACACGCGTTCAGATTTGCACGCTGCCGATTGGATATGCCGACGGTCTTTCGCGTACGCTCTCCAATCGTATGGACGTGCTGTATCGCGGTGAACGTGTGCGTCAGGTGGGTAACATCTGCATGGACCAGTTTATGGTCGCCATCCAGTCCAATCCGGCGCATGAGATTCCCGAGGCCGAGTATGGCGACGAGATGATCATTATCGGCCGCGACGGTGATGCCGAGATCACCATGGACGAGATGGCGCGCCTGCGCGGCACGATTAACTACGAGGTTGCTTGCGGCTTTGGCATGCGTCTCGACAAGGTCTACGTGTAGGAGCCGCTATGGGTGTCATGCACATCCCCGGCCATACCCATCAGGTGCCATGTGAGGTCGCACTCGAGGAAATCGAGGCCGTTCTGGGCGATTGTCACCTCTGCCAGCTCTATCAGTCGCGCCATAACATCGTGTTTGGTGTGGGAAACCCCCACGCCCGCGTCATGTTTATCGGTGAGGCGCCGGGGCGTAACGAGGATCTGCAAGGCGAACCGTTTGTGGGGGCGGCGGGCGAGGATCTCAACGGCATTCTGTCGCTGGCTGGCCTCAAGCGCGAAGACGTCTACATTGCCAACGTGCTCAAGTGTCGCCCACCGGGAAATCGCAATCCTCGGCCCGAGGAAGTGCTGGCCTGTTCACCGTTTTTGCGTGAGCAGATTCGAAGCATTTGGCCCGATATCATCGTGACGCTCGGTAACCCCGCGACGCACTTTGTGCTTAAGACCGAGATTGGCATCACCAAGCTGCGCGGCAGGTTCCATCAGATGGGGCATTTTGTGGTGATGCCCACGTTCCATCCGGCGGCGGCGCTGCGTAATCCGGCGTGGCAGGAGCTGCTGGAGGAAGACTTTAAGATGCTGGGCGACTATCTGGAGCGGCATCCCGCGCCAGAGGGTGCCTCGGAATAATAAGGAGCATATATGTCCCTGGAGCGCCTGGGGGTAGGTATTTATAAAACGGCTTGCTCTGCCGATACGGAGCATTTTGGCGAGCTGGTTGCGCCGTGCCTGGAAGACGGTGATGTGCTGATCTTGACCGGCGGCCTCGGGGTGGGCAAAACCCACTTTACCAAGGGTGTTTCGCGTGGTCTGGGCGACAGCCATATGGTCACGAGCCCCACATTCGCACTCATGGCCGTTCATGACCAGGGGCGTATTCCGCTGTTCCACTTTGACCTGTACCGTCTGGAGCATGCTTACGAGCTCGAGGATACGGGCATTTTCGATGTACTGGGCTATGAGGGTGCCTGTCTGTTGGAGTGGGGCGAACAGTTCCAGGACGAACTGACAGACGAGTATCTTTCGGTAACGCTTAAGCGTGATGAGAACGATAGCGACGTGCGAACGATAACGCTCGAGGCGCACGGCGGGCGCGCAGCGGAGCTTTCCGATTTGATTGATAAGGCTGTACAAGATGAGCTTGCATAACGATTACGCGCTGGTGGTGGCGCTCGATACTTCGACCGATATGCTTGCCTGCGCGGCAAGCTGGATTGATGGGCAGACGGGCGAGGCGAAGCTGGTGAGTGGCGACCATATGTGCCGTCGCCATGCCAATGTGGAGCTCGTGAATACCGTCGACAGCGTGCTTGCTCGGGCTGGCATGGACCGTGCTGACGTGGGCAGTTACGTCGTCGGTCGCGGCCCGGGTTCGTTTACCGGCGTGCGTATCGGCATTTCCACCGCCAAGGGCTTGGCGCGCGGTGCCAACGTGCCGCTGTTGGGTGTGTCGACGCTCGATGCCTGCGCATGGACCGCGTGGAAGGCCGGCGTGCGTGGCAAGCTCGGCATTCTGGCCGATGCCATGCGCGGCGAGGTGTATCCGGCTTTGTATGTGCTGGGCGACGAGGGCCCCGAGCGTCAGTTTGAGCGCGAGCACGTGGTCAAGGCTGCCGTAGCGCTTGATGAGTGGCGCCAAGCCGCGGACTGGGACCAGGTTCAGCTGACTGGCGACGGTCTCGTGCGCTATGGCAAGCTGCTGGGCGAGGATGAGGCCGCTCGCTGCGTAGAGCGCGGCTTGTGGTGGCCTTCGGGCGAGGGCCTCCTCCTTGCGCATGCCGCGGGTGACGGCGACCCGGCCCGCGTCCTACCGATCTACACGCGCCTTTCTGACGCCGAGGAAAACGAGCGCAAACGCCTCGGTCTTGCCGAGAGCGCGCAGAGCGAAATTACGGGCGTCGCCGATGAGCTCGCCGGCCGCCATCTGCAATTCCGCCCCATGGGTGCGGCGGACGCCGAGGGTGCGAGTGTGCTGGAGGCCGCCTGCTTTGAAGGCGCTGGGCACGAGGCGTGGACGCCGGGCATGTTCCTGTCCGAGCTGGGCGAGGATGTTGCGGCGCCGCGCAGCTGGTGGGTGGCGCACGACGACGGTCAGCTGCTGGGCCTTGCCGGCGGCATGGTCGTAGACGGTGACGTGCAGATTCTGGATGTTGCCGTCGACCCGAAGCATCGCCGCGAGGGTATTGCCCGCAAGCTGCTGTCGCACGTGAGCTACGATGCCCAGATGCTCGGCTGCACCACGGCTTCGCTCGAGGTCGAGGACGGCAATGAGGGCGCTATTGCGCTCTATGCCTCTCTGGGCTTTACCGAGGCGGGCCGCCGCCGCGGTTACTACGGTGCTGGCAAAGATGCCATCGTCATGACGGCGCCGCTGCCCTTGGTGCTCCCGGTCGACAATGCTTCGCCCGAGCCGACGGCGGCTGAGCAGCGTGTATGGCCGCTACCTGCACCCGAGCGCACCGTCGAGGAACGCGCCGAAATTGAGCGCCGTCGCCTGGTGCTTGCCATCGAGAGTTCGTGCGATGAGACAGCTGTGGCGATTATCGATGCGAACGGTAATATGCTGGCCAATCAGGTTTCGACGCAGATCGATTTTCATGCCCGTTTTGGCGGCGTAGTGCCCGAGATCGCTTCGCGCAAGCACGTTGAGGTTATCGTGAGCGTCGTGGACGCGGCGCTCGAGGATGCCGCGGTATCGCTTGGTCTTGAGGGCGGAGCCATCGCGCCGAGCGAACTCGCCGCTGTTGGCGTGACACAGGGTCCGGGCCTGGTGGGCGCTCTGGTGGTGGGCGTCGCCTTCGCCAAGGGCTTTGCCTACGCTGCCGGCAAGCCGCTCGTGTGCGTCAATCACCTTGAGGGCCATCTGTTTGCCAACCTGCTGGCGCAGCCCGATCTCAAGCCGCCGTTTATCTTCACGCTCGTCTCGGGCGGTCATACCATGCTTGTTCACGTCAAGGCGTGGGGCGACTACGAGGTGCTCGGCGAGACGCTCGACGATGCCGTGGGTGAGGCCTTCGACAAGGTGGCTAAGGCGCTGGGCCTGGGCTATCCCGGCGGCCCCATCATCTCCAAGCTCGCCGAGACGGGCAACCCCAAGGCGATTGATTTCCCCCGTGCGCTTAACAGCAGGGGGGACTATCGCTTCTCGCTTTCGGGTCTCAAGACGGCGGTGACGCTCTACATCGAGCAGGAGACCAAGGCCGGGCGCACGATTCATCTGCCCGACCTGGCGGCTTCGTTTGAGGCTGCGGTCTTTGACGTTCAGTACAAGAAGGCCAAGAACGCGCTGCATGCCACCGGATGCAAGGAATACTGCATCGGTGGCGGCGTCTCGGCTAATCCGCATCTGCGCGAGATGATGATCAAGAAGCTCGGGCGCCAGGGCATCCGCGTGACGGTGCCGCCTCTCTCGGCATGCACCGACAACGCCGCCATGATCGCGGAGGTCGCCCGCCGTAAATTCGATCGAGGAGAAATCTCGCCGTTCGACGTCGACGCCGATCCAAACATGACGCTGTAGTCGTACGGGTGTGGTCCCCGACCGGAGGGGCCGGATATAAGGTTTCCTGCTCTACAGTCCTGCGCAAGACGAAGGCCACATTAAGTGGCCTTCTTTGCGTGCGGAACTCGCGATAAACCTTATATCCGGCCCCTCCGGTCGGGGACCTTTCTGTATCGATATAGCTTCTGAGCTGGTTTGGCGTCGACAACGTCCGGCAAGGTTAACAAACCAGCGTCGAATTTCCGGCGTGCTTTAGCTGAAAGAAACCTACCTGATGATCGACTCAATATCTCGGCTTTTATATAGCAGTCGGCGGACTTCCATAACGTCGTCGATGACGACATAAAAAACCATGTAGTTGCCAACGTAGAAGCGGTAATACGGGTGTAACCGTCTTCTTGTCGAAGGGTATGTTGGTGACATGGTTGGATTCTTGAGATGCTCGAGTATGCCTGCTTCAACATTGTCGACAAGCCTATTTGCTGCAGCGGGGTTATTGAGATCAAAGGCGATATATGACGCTGCTTGGCTGAGGTCCTCCCAAAATAGGGGAAGATAGCGGAGCTTATAGTGCCTGTCCATCGAGACCGCCGTTGAGCATTTTTCTGACAGAGCCAAAGACATCGTCGTGTGTATAGCGAAGTTGCATGCTGGCAGCCTGACGATCAGCGGCATCAAGTGCGCTCTCGATTGTATTGCTCAGTGACTTGTACTGCTCAAAGCTCATGACGACCATAGAGCCCCGCCCGTTTTTAGTTAGAAAAACCGGACCCTCTTGTTCGACTTCGCGTTCAACGTCCGGGTAGTGATTTCTAAGATCTGAGATTGGCCTAATATTCACAGCTACCTCCTGAGCTATCAGGATATTATCGTAATTATGATAACAGAGTTGAGATTTGGGATGGGAGCCCCCGAGAGCGGCGGGAGCCGGGCGGCGCATATGAACTTTATCGCGAGTTCCGCACGCAAAGGAAA
>CAMQPJ010000049.1 GCA_947003675.1 uncultured Collinsella sp.
TGCGGGAGCGTGGACTTTCGGACAAGGATCTTGTCGTTGGCCTGGCGGCAAGCGGTCGTACTCCCTATGTGGTGGGCGGCCTTGTGTACGCCAAAGCAACTGGGTGCAAGACCATCGCAATTGCCTGTAACCAAGGGTCGAAGATCGGGGAGAGTGCGGATCTTGCCATTGAGCCCGTGCCCGGTCCCGAGGTGCTGACCGGCTCAACGAGGCTCAAGGCGGGAACGGTCCAAAAGCTCATTCTCAACATGATTTCGACCGGTGCCATGGTCAAGATTGGCAAGGTGTACCAAAACCTGATGGTCGATGTGCAGCAGACGAACGAGAAGTTGGTGGTGCGCGGCCAGAACATCGTGATGGAGGCGACCGGCTGCACGCGCGAGCGCGCTGTTCAGGCGCTTGCAGATGCCGGCGGCCACGTAAAGACCGCTATTGTCTCGGTGCTGCTGGACTGCGATGTCGAGCAGGCTGCGGTAGCTCTTGAACGGGCGCACGGCCATGTCCGTGCTGCGGTGAGTGGCCATGAGAAGAGCAATGCCGATGTCCAATAGGTGCACGGCGTGAGCTGATATGACATCCAGACGAGATACCCAATACAAGGAGGAGTTATGACGAACAAAGAGCTGGCTCAAAAGCTGCTGGACCTTTTGGGCGGTAAAGACAACGTGCTCGCAAACGCGGCGTGCATGACGCGCCTGCGCGTGACCGTCAAAAACACGGGCAACGTCGACACGGAGGGTATTAAGGCGCTCGACGGCGTGATGGGCCTGGTTGAGGACGATACGATGCAGATCGTGCTGGGTCCGGGCAAGGTGAATAAGGTGCTCGAGGAGTTCTCCAAGCTCACCGGCCTTGCGAAAGGCGTTGCTGACGAGAGCGTGGTTGACGCTGCGGCCACAAACAAGGCCGCGCAGAAGGCCAAGTACGAGTCTAAGCCGGTTCAGGCCTTCCTCAAGAAGATTTCCAATGTCTTCGTCGCCCTGCTTCCCGGCATCATTGCGGCTGGCCTCATCAACGGTATCTGCAACGTCATTAACGTCTCGACGGCAGGCGCGCTTGCAGGCGAGTGGTGGTACCAGGGCATTCGTTCCATGGGCTGGGCCCTGTTTGCCTATCTGCCCATCTTGGTGGGCTATAACGCGGCGCGTGAGTTTGGTGGCTCCGCTGCGCTGGGCGGCATCGCCGGCATGATGTGTATCGCCAACAGTGCCATGCCCCTGCTTGCGCCTGGCGCGGCTGATCCTGCCACTGCCATTCTGCTGCCGCTCACCAGTGCGCAGTACAACCCCGCAGCGGGTGGCATGATCGCGGCTCTCATCGCTGGTGCGTTTTTCGCCTGGATGGAGCGTCAGATTCGCAAGGTTATGCCCAACGCACTCGACACGTTCTTGTCCCCGCTGCTGGTGCTCATCATCGGCGCCTTTGCTCTGATGCTCGTCATCCAGCCGGTTGGCGCATGGCTGACGACTGCCATCTTTAGCGTTTTGACCTTTATCTTCGAGAAGCTGGGCGTCCTGGGCGGCTATATCCTGTCGGCAGGCTTCTTGCCTCTGGTGTCCGTCGGCCTGCATCAGGCGCTCACACCGATCCACGCTATGCTCAACGATCCCGACGGCGCTACCAAGGGCATCAACTACCTGCTGCCCATCCTTATGATGGCTGGCGGCGGCCAGGTCGGTGCCGGTCTGGCGCTGTACTTTAAGACCAAGAACGCCAAGCTCAAGAAGTACGTCGCAGAGTCCATTCCCGTTGGAATCCTGGGCGTGGGCGAGCCTCTGATGTATGCCGTTACGCTGCCGCTCGTTCGTCCGTTTGTGACGGCCTGCCTGGGTGCCGGATTTGGCGGCGCGCTTGCGGCGCTGCTTCACATCGGCACGGTTTCCCAGGGTGTTTCCGGTCTGTTTGGCCTGTTGATCGTCGTTCCTGGCCAGCAGCTCGGCTACGTTGCCGCTATGCTGCTTGCTTATGCCGCCGGCTTTGTCCTGACGTGGTTCTTTGGCGTCGACGAGCAGAAGATCAACGAGTTCTTTGGCGAGTAGTTTGATATCGCGAGCCGTGTTGCTCGGGGTTCGCGGCGCGCGGCAGATTTCTTGATGTTATGGTTGTGCCGGCGGGGCTAGCTGCTCCGCCGGCCTTTTTTAAAGGAGCGTTGAAGCGTGAAAACGGGTATTTCGATTTATCTTTCCAGCCCTCTGCAGGATATTGAGCGGACGATTGAGCGTGGTGCTGCGGCGGGTGCGCGCTATGCGTTTACCTCACTGCATATTCCCGAGGATGGGGGAGCGGCGTATGCCGATAAGGTCCGTCATGTGCTGTCGCTGCTTTCCGCCCGCGGCATTGCGCTCATTGCCGATGTGGGACCGCGCACGTGCGATTTGCTCGGGCTTGAGCGTATCGAAGATCTGCGCGATCTGGGGCTGGAATACCTTCGTTTGGACTATGGCTTTAGCGCCCAGCGGGTCGCGGAGCTGTCCGGTGAATTTCGCATTGTGGTCAATGCGTCGACGGTGAGTTCTGATGAAATCGCATCGTGGCGAGAAGCCGGTGCCGATGTGACTCGTTTTGCCGCCTGCCACAATTTTTATCCCAAGCCTTATACCGGTTTAGCTCTGGAGGACATTGCTCGGACGAATCTTCGTCTTGCGGCGCTTGGCTTCGAAATCATGGCTTTTGTGCCAGGTGACGCCAACGTTCGCGGGCCGGTATTCGAGGGACTGCCGACGGTTGAGGCGCAGCGCGGTCGCGCGTCAAAGGTTGCCCTCAACATGCTTGAGCTCGCACATGGCGCCGATTGCGACATTGTTTTGGTTGGCGACCCCGATCTTTCCGATGCGGGTTGGGCGCAGTTTGCTCAAGTTTCTGCCGGATACGTGGACCTGCAATGCGAGCTTGAGTCCGGCTATGCCTATGTACGTGGGCAGATTCATCACGACCGGCCCGATTCGAGCGCCCTCGTCTTTAGGTCTCAGGAGTCGCGCACGACGCTTAAGCCGGATTCCGTGCCGACGGATACCGGTGCCGGCCTGCCGCGAAAGGCGGGGTCGATCGCTGTGAGCAATAGCGGCTATGGGCGCTACGAAGGCGAGCTTGAGATTGCGCGGGTCGATCTTCCCGGCGACGAGCGCATGAACGTTGCAGGCCATATCACTCCCGAGGCAATGGAGCTGTTGCCGTTCATCAAACGCGGATTCGGGGTACGCTTCGTTTAGCGTGTGACCCGTGGGCTACAATTGCCCCATCATGCGAAGCGCCTCGTATGGTGTGTACCTGCGTTGGCCGATCTATGTTCGGAGGATTCCCATGACCGTACTGTTTGTTGAATATCCCAAGTGCTCGACCTGTAAAAAGGCCAAGGCATGGCTGGACGAACATGGGGTTGAGTATATCGACCGCGATATCGTTACGGACAATCCCACGGCCGATGAACTTGCGACCTGGATTGCTCGTTCGGGGCTGCCGGTGCGACGCTTCTTTAACTCGTCGGGCATGAAATATCGAGAGCTGGGCCTGAAGGCTCGCCTGGATGCAGGTATGACGGATCAGGAGTGCTACGAGCTGCTGGCGACCGACGGCATGCTGGTTAAGCGTCCGCTACTGGTGGGCGACGACTTTGCGATCCCCGGCTTTAAGGAAGCGGCTTGGACCGAGGCGTTGCTGTAGCGGCTGCGGAAGGTACGTCCCGTTTCGAGCGCTGATTCTGGGACACGGTTTCCGGTTGAGGGCTCGACGGGAAAGTGGGGACCAGTTTGAGCTTGAAATCTGGGACGCAATTTCCGCCGGCGGGCCTGCCCCGGTCAGTCCTCCAGCTGTGCCCATTCGTGTGGGTCGTAGATCTTTGCGTGCTTGTCGGGCGTGTCGCTCCAGTACTCTTCGTCCATAAAGGGCAGGTATGCTTGAATGCCGGGGCAGATAAACGGAATCCGCTGCCGCTGCAGGCGCTCGCGCTGCCGCCGCTCCAGGTTCGTCTCGGATATGACGGTCGGCATGCCGGACAGCTCGACGAGGCTTGCCTGGATGCGCTTGAGGTCGGGGAGCGCCGCATGCCATGACGTCCGCATGATCAAAAATGAGGCGCGGCGGTAGTTTGCCTGCATTACCGTGATGGCGGGGCGCAGTGTGGGATGGATTTTGTCCCGCTCGGGCCAAAGGTCAGCAGTGATCTCGAGGCCCAGGGTCTCCCATAGGTAATCAAGCTCTTCGTCCATGGCGCCTCGATATCTACGCGATCATTGATACTTCGATTGTGTTGCCTGGTGCTATCGTTTTCGCGGTAGAATCTGCCAACGGTTGACGGCTACCGCTCGCGGCGTTTTGCCCTTCGTGTACAGCGGTCGGCTTCACAGGTCCTTCACGGGTTGGACTAAATTAGGCCAATTTGACTGAATTTCAAAAAAGTCAAAATTGGGGCTTGCGTCACGGCGAGACTTCCCGTATATTTCTTTCTTGCGCAAAGGCACAGCCGAGCGCAGCGATGCAGTCATTGGGATGTCGTCTAATGGCAGGACAGCGGATTCTGGTTCCGTCAATGGGGGTTCGACTCCCTCCATCCCAGCCATTGCATTTGCTACATATGGCCCGTTCGTCTAGCGGTTTAGGACGCCGCCCTCTCAAGGCGGAGATCACCAGTTCGAATCTGGTACGGGCTACCAAAATTGAACGCCCGGGCCTCGCAAGAGACCCGGGTTTTGTGTATTGACCGTATATACGGCGCCTGCCGTGTTTCGCTCAGATCGAGGAGTAGCCATGGATCTGCCCATCAGCTTGCAAGACATCACGTATGCCGAGAACTATCTGGCGCAGGGCGACCTGGCTACGGCGACGCCGCTGTTGGAGCGTCTGGTGGAGCTCGCCGAGGAGTATATCGACGCCGAGTGCAAGACGGAGGAGAAGCGCCAATACTTTAGCTTCGATAGCAAGTTTGAGCGCTTGGCCTATCGCCGCGTGGAGAAGGATCCGCGCGAGCTCGTGCAGGTCGAGGTGCCGTTTGACCGCCTGTACTCTGACATGGCGTTTGCCTATATTCGCCAGCAGGATTATGTGAGCGCTCGTAATGCCCTGATGCAGGCTGTGCGTTGGGACCCCATGAACTGCAACTATCGCTTGGATTTGGCCGAGCTGTTCCGCGCACTCGAGGACAAGCAGGAATGGGCATCGCTCTCGTTTTCGGTACTGGAGCGTGCGAGCGACGGCAAGTGCGCCGCCCGCGCCTATTCCAACCTCGGCCAGTACTTCTTGGAGCCCGAGACCGAGAATGTCTCGGCCGCCGTGGGTTGCGCGCGTCTAGCACTGCGCTTAGCGCCCAACGATGCACACACGACGCGCCTGCTCAACAAGATTCATACCACCTATCCGGATGCCGCCGAGGAGAGCGACGAGCACGTGATGGGTGAACTGGCCCTGCAAGGCGTGCCGACCTCGCCTTCGGCCGAGATTGCCATCTGCCTGATTATGTGCGCGACCGATGCTGCAAGCGACGGCGACAAGCAGGAGGCGACGCGCCTGACAGTGCGTGCTCGCGACCTTGTGGGCGAGGAGGCCTGCGCGGCGATTATCAAACTGGTGCGCGAGAGCGACGCCGAGCTCAATGCCGAGCGCAAGGCAAAGCGCGACGCCGCGGGCTCAAACGTCGATGGGGTCGAGGAGGCCAGCGATGCCCAGTAAGCGCGAGCGCAAGCTCATCTCCAAGAATCGCTCGGCACACCACGAGTACTTTATCGATGAGACCTTTGAGTGCGGCATTGAGCTGAGTGGCACCGAGGTCAAGTCGATTCGCGAGCGCGCGTGCCAGATCACAGACACCTTTGCACTGATTCGTGGCGGCGAGTGCTGGCTCGTGGGCCTGCATATTCACCCTTATAGCCATGGTGGCGTGTGGAACCGCGACCCTGATCGCCGTCGTCGTCTGCTGCTGCACCGCAAGGAGATTGACTTTCTCGACGGTAAACTACGTAATCGCGGCTATGCCCTGGTGCCGCTGGAGCTCTACTTTAATACCGACGGTCGCGTCAAGCTGCTGCTGGGCCTAGGCCGCGGCAAGAAGCTTTACGACAAGCGCGAGGATATGGCCAAGCGCGATGTCCAGCGCGAAATTGACCGCGCGCTTAAGGAGCGTAATCGCTGACCACCTTTCATAAGTTGCGGTGGAATACGAACTGTTTTGCCTGTTTGAGGGGTTATTCAGTCCCTATTTCACCGCAACTGCGGGCGTCTCATCTTGCTTGCTGTTTTGACACATATAGCTCAAAGGCGGCGTCCGTTGTGGGCGTCGCCTTTTTTGTGGGTACATACATCCATGAGGTACCAGCCCGGGTTAGGGGAGTGATCGTTATGGACAAAACTGCGTTCTTTACCATGCCGAGCGGTCTGTACGTGGTGAGCGCTGCGGCAGACGGGCTGCGCGCCGGCTGCGTCATCAACACGGCGGTGCAGGTGACGTCCGCGCCGCCGCGCATCTCGGTTACCGTGAATAAGGACAACGTCACCTCGGGCGTCATCGCATCGGCCAAAGCGTTCGCGCTGACCGTGATCGATCAGACCGCCGACATGCTCTACATCGGTAACTTTGGGTTCCGCACCAGCAGCGATTATGACAAGTTTGCCAAGTACGAGACCCGCGAGACGGCTCTGGGCATGCCCTATGTGCCCGAGCACGCGGCGGCCCTGTTTAGCTGCCGTTTGATCGACACTGTGGATGTGGGCACGCATCTGCTGTTTATCGGCGAGGTCGAGGATGCCGAGCGCCTGAGCGACGAGACACCGCTGACGTACGATTACTATCACAAGGTTCTGAAGGGCAAGACGCCTCCGAAGGCCTCGTCCTATCAAGGCTAGAAATGTTTTAAAAACACTTGCATTATACTATTGAGAACATATACTAATAAGTGAAGTACATCACCAGTCACGTTCGAGAGGAGAACATCATGGCTGAGGAGAAGAAGACGTATAAGTTCGTGTGCGTCGTTTGCGGTTACGAGGTTGAGGTCGATACGCCCGAGCTGCCCGCGGACTACGTGTGCCCGGTCTGCGGCGTCGGTCCCGATCAGTTTGAGCTCGTCGAAGAGTAACTCGCAGGCACACGACTTGCAGCAACATATAGCTCTGTCCAAGGGCCCCGGTCGAATTCTCGGCCGGGGCCCTTTTTGATTCCTCCGTCCCCAAGGGATCACGGCTGCTGTTAGCCGATCCTGTCTGTCGTGAGTCCGGCCGACCTTTTGTCTCAATCTGTAACATCTAGCAGTGAAAACGGGGTCTACGTGTTACAGATTGAGACAAACGGAGCTGTCCCTCGGAATGATCTCGATCTGTAACATCTAGACATCAAAAGCGGGTCTAGATGTTACAGATCGAGACGTTTGCCTGGGTGGGTGTTCCGTCCCATTACATCCCTGTCAACAACACGACATCGAGAATCGTCACGATGGCACCGATCCCTACGAGCAGCGCGTTGAGCGGGCGCGAGTTGGCGTATTTGCCCATGACGCGGGACGAACTGGTGAGTCGTATGAGCACAAAGACCGTAATCGGCAGCTGAAGCGACAGTAGCGCCTGACTCCAAATGAGACCTTCAAAAGGATTTGGGACGACCAGGCACGTCGCCACTGCACCGACGAAACAGGCCACCACTCCGATTGAGGAATGTCGGTCGTGGATGTCGTATTCCTCGTCGAACATGCCCGCGGTGATGGTTCCCGCCGCCATGCCCGCTGTCACGCTACTCGAGAGACCCGCGAACAGCAGCGCTACCGCAAAGATGGTCGAGCTCGCCGGGCCTAAGATGGGGGCGAGCGTGGCCGCTGCGACGGCGAGGTCGTCTACGACCATGCCGTGCGCAAAGAAGGTCGTTGCGGCCAGGATGACCATGGCCGAGTTGATTG
>CAMQPJ010000050.1 GCA_947003675.1 uncultured Collinsella sp.
CTTCCTCACCATCAACGCTCGGCTGCTTGCCGCGCAATCAATCGCGACGGGAGTGGCAATCGTACTTGGATCATTCATTGCCCAAGTATCTTGGAGCGCCCTCTACGTATGTGTCTCCGTTTTCTATCTCCTGCAGCTTTTCCTTCTGTATCCCATTGAGAGGACGGAAGCGACCCGTTCTGAAAGCTCTGAGATGAGAAGGTTTGACGTAGCTAAGGTCTTCAGACGCGAAACCTGGCGTGTTGGAGAATCCGCTTTTGCGGTGTTGCTTCTTCTAATCGGCACAAGCATGCTCGATGGATTCTATGGGAGTTATTACAACTTGAATCAGTTGGTATTCGACGCATTTGATGCTCCCGTCTCCATAATAGGAATCTTTTTCGGTGCATCCTATGCAGTAAATGCGACGGCCTACATTGCAGCAGATTTCTTCTCATCGCGTTTCGGGAAAAGAAATACCATGCTCGGCTCGATGCTAATCGAGGCCGGTCTTTTCATGATTCTTCCGTGGTTCGCTTCAAATCCGCTGTGTTTGTTTGGCCTTAGCATGGTGCTTTGTTTTCTCCCAGAAGTGGTGTACATCACTTCGGAAAACTTAATCCAAGACGCGATAGCGGACGATCTCCGCGCGACGATCCTTTCCGTCGCGTCTCTGGTAAGGGCTCTCTTTTCTGCAATGTTTTTCTCCATATTTGGATATGTGTTGGGGTTATATCCCATTCAGATAGCGCTCGGTGTTATTGGCGCAATCGCGATAGCAATTACCGCCGTTGTTTCATTAAAAATGGTAGGAATACAGATCTCCAAGAATTGATATATCGATTGACGAGCTATCCGAAGCGTCGAGCCTTCTTGATGGACATGACTATTCGTCACAAATCGTTCCGCGCATCGCCGGGGTTCCAGCAATACTCGATATATCGGGATGCCCTCATTCCCCTTTTTGAAGGTCCCAAATTAGCTACCCGTGTGGGTTTGGCTAGGTTCGGGTGATTAGCTACCCGTGTGGGTTTGGCTAGGTTCGGGTGCTGTCCGTGCCGTGGGGTAAAATCGTTCAGTCAGAACACGAACCCGCATCGGAGCTCATCACATGGCATTCGTCCATCTGCACAATCACACTGTTTTCTCCATGCTCGACGGCGCAACCCGTATCCAGGATATGGTCAACCGTGCCGTTGAGCTGGGCATGCCCGCCGTGGCCATCACCGACCACGGCTACATGTACGGCGTGCCCGACCTGGCGCTGGCCTGCGACGCCGTCAACCACAACACGCCCGAGTACAAAACCTGGAGCCACGACAAGGCCTTCTTGGAAAAGGACCGCCGCGACGAGCTGGTGGAGCCCGATCCCGAGGAAAACCCGCGCGAGCATGCCCAGTATGTGAAGGACATGGCCATGTGGGACGAGAAGGGCAACATCGACGAGCTCAAGCCGCCCCTGGTCATCAAACCCATCTTTGGCTGCGAGGTCTACTTTACGCCGGACGAGACGCTCGCCCGCGACCACAAGCCCGAGCTCTACCACATGATCCTTCTGGCCAAGGACCAGGAGGGCTACGTCAACCTGATGCAGACGGTCTCTGAGGCCGCCGTGCAGGGCTTTTACTATAAGCCCCGCGTGACGCTCGACAACCTGCGCCGCCACGCCAAGGGCATGATCTGCACCAGTGCCTGTATCGCGGGCATCATTCCCAAGTACATCGACCGCGGTGACATGGAGGGTGCCATCAAATGGGCCGAGACCTTCCGCGACACCTTCGACCCCGGCGACTTTTATATCGAGATCCAGGAACACGGCATCACCACCGACAACGGTCTGACCGACGAGCAGATGGACCGCACGCTCATCGACATCGCCAAACAGGTGGGCGTCAAGGTCATCGCGACCAACGACTTCCACTACCTGCGCCGCGAGGACGCGCCCGTGCAGGACGTCATCATGTGCATCGGCATGAACGCCAAAGTCGACGACCCCAACCGCATGCGCATGACCGGCTCGGAGTTTTACATGAAGACCGAGGAGGAGATGCGGGCGATGTTCCCGTATTGCCCCGAGGCCTGCGACAACACGCTCGAGATTGCCGACAAGTGCTACGTGGAGCTCGACTGGGACTCCATCATCCTGCCGCGCTTTCCGCTGCTCGATCCCGGCGAGACGCACGAGAGCCAGTTCCGCCGCGAGTGCGAGAAGGGCCTGCGCCAGCACTACGGCGACGACTGGGCCACGCGCGAGATCGGCGGCGTCAACATCAAAGAGCGCTTTGAGTACGAATACAAGGTCATCTGCGACAAGGGCTTTGCCGCCTACTTCCTCATCGTTGCCGAGTACGTGCAATGGGCCAAGGACAACGGCATCGGCGTCGGCCCCGGCCGTGGCTCGGCCGCCGGCGCTATCGTCGCCTACGCCATGAACATCACCGCGTTCGACCCGCTCGAGAACGGCCTGATGTTCGAGAGGTTCCTGTCCCCGCAGCGTACCGAGATGCCCGATATCGATATGGACTTCGACGATGAGCGGCGCCTCGAGGTCGTGGAGCACGTTCGCCAGCTCTACGGCCCCGAGAAGGTCACCCACGTCATCACCTACTCGACCATCAAGGCCAAGCAGGCCATCAATGATGCCGCGCGCGTCCTGGACTACCCGGTCTACATGGGCCAGCGCCTGTCCAAGATGGTCTCGAGCGACCCCAAGGTCAAGCTCAAGCAGGTGCTCGACAAACAACCCGGCAAAGAGGATCTGTTTAACCCCGATTTTGCCGAGGCCTATAAAAAGGACGACGACGCCCGCCGCATCATCGACACGGCGCTCTCGATCGAGGGCCTCACCCGTGGCGAGGGCGTGCACGCGTGCGCCGTTCTGATCTGCCGTGACCCCGTCAACGAGCACGTGCCCACCAAGCTCGACACCAAGGGCGGCGTCGAGATTACCCAGTACGAGGGCCATACCGTTGCCGACATGGGCCTGCTCAAGATGGACTTCCTGGGCCTGCGCACGCTGACGGTTATCTCCAAGGCCAAGGCAAACATCAAAAAGAACTTTGGCATCGACATCAAAGAGGAAGAGATTCCCTTTGACGACCCCGAGATCTTTAAGCTCATGGGCTCCGGTCACACCGCCGGCGTCTTCCAGGTCGAGTCCGCCGGCATGACGGCCACGATCAAGAACATGAAGCCCACAGAGTACAAGCACGTCGTGGCATTGATCGCCCTGTACCGTCCGGGCCCGCTAGGCGCCGGCATGGTCTCGTCCTACATCAACCGTATGAACGGCAAGGAGCCGGCCGTCTCCTACGACGACCGTCTGGACGACATCCTGGGCGAAACCTACGGCACCATGGTCTACCAGGAGCAGGTTATGCTCATCTCCGTCGAGATGTGCGGCTTCTCCAAGGGCGAATCGGACTCGCGTATCCGTAAGCCCGTGGCTAAGAAAAAGATCAAGCTGCTCACGTCGACGGTGCTCCACTGGGAGGATGGCTCGGACGAGACCACCTACGACCACTGGATGAACGGCGCTATCAAGAACAACTACACGCGCGAGGTCGCCCAGAAGATTTGGGACGATGTTCTCGAGTTCGCGTCCTACGCCTTCAACAAGTCGCACTCCGCCGGCTACGCCATCCTGGTTATGCAGACGGCATGGCTCAAGGCGCACTATCCGCACGAGTACATGGCGGCCGTCCTGACGTCCTACACGGGCAAGACCGACAAGATCGTGCACTACGTCTCGGCATGCCGTCACGACGGCATCCCCGTGCTGTCGCCAGATGTCAACGAGTCCGGTACCGAGTTCACGGCTACCAAGGAGGGCGTGCGCTTTGGTCTGGCCGGCATCCGCGGCGTGGGCACCGGCGTGGCGCAGGCGATTATCGCCGAGCGCGAGGCGGGCGGTCCGTTTAAGACGCTGCACGACTTTGTCGAGCGCGTGGACTCGAGCCAGGCCAACCGTCGCGTGATCGAATCGCTGATCAAGGCAGGCGCCTTCGACTCCACGGGGTATCCGCGTCGCCAGATGATGCACTTTGTGGACAAGAACAACCCCGAGAACATCATCGATGCCGCCGTAAAGCGCCAGAAGGACCGCGCGAGCGGCCAGACCTCGTTCTTCGATATGTTTGGTGACGTTGAGGGCTCGGGCTTTGAGGTGAGCGTGCCCGATCCGGACGGCCAGGAATGGGACCGCCACCTTAAGCTGAGCCAGGAGAAGGAGGTTCTGGGCATCTATGTCTCGGACCACCCGCTGCGCCCGTTTGAGTATGCGCTCAGTAAGGCGCGCGACTTCTCGTTCTCGCAGATCGATACCGGCTACGAGGTGCAAAACCCCACGGGCGGCACCATCAACCAGGAGATTCCCGAGGGCAAGGCGCTGTGGTGGGCCGGCATGGTCTCGAGCGTGTCCAAGCGCGTGACCAAAAACGGCGACCCCATGGGCATCGTGCAGCTCGAGGACATGGAAGGCGAGGCCACCGTCGTGGTGTTCCCCAAGACCTACAAGGAGGCCGAGGGGTATCTGTACGGCGAGGTCGATCCCGAGACCGGTGTGCAGCTGTCCGACGCGTTTGTGCGCATTAAGGGCAAACTCGAGCGCTCGGACCGCGGTGACCAGATCATCGCGCAGGAGATCGTGCCGCTCGAGCTCAACGAGGAGAACAACAAGCCCAAGGTGTTTGAGGTCATGGTGCCCAACAGCCGCTTTAGCCAGGGCAATATGGCGCGCCTGGCCACGGTGCTCACCGCTAACCCGGGCGGCGACCGCGTGGAGATCTTTATCGAGCAGGTGGACGGGCGCGTGCTGCGCGCCGAGGTGCCTGCCAAGGTCAACGCGCGCTCGATTCCGCTGCTGGCCGAGGCCAAGGCCATTGTGGGTAACCAAGGCCGCGTGACGGTTATCTAGGGACGGCGTTGCTGAGAGGTACTCGGTGCGAGATTGGAGGAAGTGATGGCGCAGGGGACGTTTGTGCAGGCGCTCCGGAAAGAGGCGGCGCTGAGCGGCACCTTTATGAAGGGCCGCTCGCTCATGCTCAACGGCGCCGTGCTGTCGATCGAGGACAGCGGCTCGCGCTTCTCCAAAAACGTGACGGTTGAGGGCTCAGTGCGCGGCTCGCGCGGTGACCTGTACAAGACGCACGTGGCGCTCGACATGGACGAGCACGAGGCGATCGACTACGACTGCGATTGCCCCGCTGCCTATCGCTACCCCGGCATGTGCAAGCACGCCATCGCCACGGCGCTGGCGTACCTGGATGCCAGCGGCATTGAGCCCGTCGAGGGGCTGCGCACGCCGGTCCGCACGTTTACGGCGGCGCCCAAGCAAGCCGCGCGTCCCTCGTCCGCCGCACCAGCGGTCAACCCTAACTTTCCCTTCCCGGCGCCCGTCCCCACGAGCCCGAGCCTCATGAAGGCGCTCTCCGATCTTTCGGACGCGCGCATGGATGAGTTGGCGGGCATGCGCCGCAAGCTCGCCGGCACTGTCGACCCCGATGCCCCCAAGGCGGTGTTGGAGCCCTCGCTGGTGCCGTACTACAATCCGCTGTTTGCCGACCGCTATAGCTGGGCGCTCGAGCTTCGTATCCGCTGCGGCTCGGTGTCCTACGTGGTCAAGGACATCGACGGCATGGCCGCCGCTTACGTGCGCGGCGGCACGTTCTCGTACGGCAAAAAGCTCACATTCCTCCATGCGCCCGAGGCCTTCGACGAGGTTTCGGTGCGCCTACTCGACCTTGTTGTGGCAACGGTTGTGTATCTGAGCGACATCACAAGTTCGCGTTCGGCGTCGTACGATTTTGCACGCAGCGGCTTTGTCGCCGAGCGCCAGCTGCCGCTGTCCGAGCATGACATCGTATACATGCTGGACTTGCTGCGTGGCCGGACCATTTCCTTTGAGCCCGCCTGGTCGCGGGGAACGACGACGCATCGTTCCTACGAGGTTGCGGTTGAGTTATCGCCGGTGGGGGAGGACGAGGCCTCGGCGAAACAGCCGCCGCTCCTTGCCGCCAAGATCGCGCCGGCGGCCGGTGGCAGCTACGACCTGCGCCTGCCGGCCGATACGTACTGCTTTGTCGCAGGCGACGCAGCCTATCTGGTCGACACGCACCGCGCGCGCCGCGCCGATGCAGCGTTTGCCCAGCATGCCGCACCGTTTCTGTCGCGTCTGCTGCCTTGTCGCACGCCGGTCCATATCGCCGCCGAACAGGTGGGCGAATTCTGCCGCATGGCACTGCCCGTGCTGCGCGAATACACTGGCCTCACCGCTCCCGCCGTGCTCGACACCGTGGCGCCCGAGCCGAGCTTTGCCATGGCAATCGGTGTCGATGACGGGCTTGTGACCTGCAAGATTACGGTTTCCTACGGCGATTGGTCGGCAGATCTCTTTAGCCTGGGCGCTCCGGGCAGCCCCTTCGAAGAGCGGCGCCCGGGCGTGCCGCCGCGCGACGAGATGGCAGAGTTTCGCGTTATGGATACGGCGGCCCTGTATTTCGACTTTTACGAGGGCGGCCTGGCGTTTGAGGAACGCGATGACGAGAGCCTGTTCCACTTGCTGACCGAGGGCCTGTCTGCCCTGTCCGAGCTGGGCGAGGTCATGCTCAGTGACCGCCTGCGCCAGGTCTCGGTCCGCCCTGCGCCCAAGCTTTCGGTGCGCGCGACCGTCAAGAGTAACCTGCTCGATGTCGAACTGGGCGCGAGCGGCCTTTCGGCGGCAGATCTTGCCATCTATCTTGACTCGTACAAGCGCCACCAGACGTTTGCACGCCTGACGTCCGGCGACATCGTACGCCTGGACGAGGGCGCCCGCGCCGCGTTTGGTCTTGCCGAGGACCTGGGTGTCGATGCTGTCGACCTGCTCGACGGCGTGTCGCTTCCCGCGTCGAGTACCCTGTTCGTCGACAGCATGCTCGCGCGCACGCCTGCGCTCGAGGCCGATCGCGATGCCGCATTCCGTCGCACCGTCGAGCGCCTGGATACGCTCGGCAAGATGGACTTTACGGTGCCGGTCTCGCTCAAGGCAACACTGCGCGGCTATCAGGTCGACGGCTACCAGTGGCTCGGCTCGCTCGAGCACCTGGGCCTCGGCGGTATCTTGGCCGACGATATGGGCTTGGGCAAAACACTGCAGATGATCGCGCATATCCTGGCGCGCGTGGAGGCGGGGGATGCCAAGCCCACGCTCGTGGTGTGCCCTGCGTCGCTCGTGTATAACTGGACCGCCGAGCTGGAGCGCTTTGCGCCTTCGCTCGACGTGTGCGCTATCGTGGGCGCCAAGGCGCAGCGCCGCGTGCAGATAGCCGGCGCTGACGAGCATAACGTGGTCATAACGTCGTATGACCTCATGCGGCGCGATATCGACGAGTATGCCGAGCAGGACTTTGCCCGTGTGGTGCTCGACGAGGCCCAGTACATTAAAAACCCGCTCACGCAGGTGGCGCACGCCGCCAAGCGTCTGCCTGCCGGCGTGCGCTTTGCCCTGACGGGCACGCCCATCGAAAACCGCTTGTCCGAGCTCTGGAGCATCTTCGACTTTTTGATGCCGGGCCTGCTTGGCTCGCGCGAGTCGTTTGCCAAGCGCTTCGAAAGCCCGGTCGAGCACGCCGAGGGTGACAGCGCCGCTCGCTTGCAAGCGCTCGTGTCGCCGTTTGTGCTGCGCCGCGTTAAGGAAGACGTGGTGGCCGACCTGCCCGAGAAGATCGAAGACACCGTCATGGCACAGCTCACCGGCGAGCAGCGCAAGCTCTACCTGGCCAACCAAGACCGTATCGCCCAGCAGGTGCAGCATCGCGAGGCATCCGAGTTTAAGAAAGACAAGCTCAAGGTGCTCGCCGAGCTCACCAAGCTGCGCCAGATCTGCTGCGACCCGCATCTAC
>CAMQPJ010000051.1 GCA_947003675.1 uncultured Collinsella sp.
CCCACTGCCAGCGGGAACAGGAAGAATACCGCTTGCTGCGCCATCACCGAATGGCGAATCTGGCGGTCGTCACAGCCAATCTGCGCCAGCACACGATAGCTGCGGCTGCCGTCGGCCACGTTGGAGAGTTGCTGGATCGACAGAATCGCCGCGCATGCAACGACCAATACAAAGCCGATGTAGATGGCTAGGTAGCTAATAAGACCGTTCATTTGCGCTGCTTGCGTGTACATCTCGGAGCGTATGATGAAGGTTCCCCACGACCCCGGCTCCTTGCCGTCAACGAGCAGATTGTCGAGCACAGTGTATTTAATACTCTCGTCTGCCTCGGTCGTATCCATCCCCTGTTTGTAGTTAACGAGCAGGCTACTGGAATACGGCTGCAGATTAAGTTGGGACAACAGCTCGTCGGCAACGACGACGGTACCCGGATTACTGCCCATCGCCGAGTTGGCGATGGCCGCCGTATCTTCGTCCGACTTATCGGCTGCGGGCTTGAGTGTATGCCCGCCCAAGGTGAGGGTATGGCCGCCGGCCATGTATTTGGTGTACAGGTCGACCAGCTCGCCGCCCATATCACACGTGAGCAGATACTGGTCGTGACCGATGTGCACCGGCTCCTCGCCCATCATCTGGCGCAGTTTGTTGTACTGGCTCGCCGGCGTCACAAACAGACCCATCGCATCGGCATTGCTACCCCCGAACGCCTTGGGAAGCTTTTCGCCCATGATCTTGCACATCTCACTTGGGGTCACCGAAGGATTCGAGCCGCCAACCGGGTAACTCAGATACGAATCGATCTGCACATGCTCACCGGCAACGGCGATATTGACCTTCTTGCCGGTCTCGTCGTTGTTGTCCGCCGACTTGCCCTTAATGCCGTCCGCAACGTTATCGGAATCGATACGATCGCCGTGCCATGGATCGCCGTGCCATGCGGGGCACAAATCGACCGTTGTATCGGCCAGCACCATGCGATCGGCTTCAGACGGATTGATGTACTCTTTGTAGTAGTCAAGCGTATCGGGCGTGTAATAGACATACGTCTGAGACACGTCAACAGGGTTATAGCGCTCCAGGTTCTCGTTCATCACGTTGGCAATCGACATACCGCACGTCACCGAGGTGATGGCCAAAAACAGGAGCATCGCGATGACGCCCATCGAAAAGCACACCGTGTTGACCTTGGCCGCAAGCTGGCGCACGGTAAACATGTTGAGGCCGCGCCAATACACGCCGCGCAGGCTCTGCAGCAGCTTGATGAGCATGCCTGAGAGTCCCCAGAACAGGGCAAAGGTGCCCACGGTAACCATAGCGGTCGTAATACCAAACTGGTTCATGGCCTCTTGCAGCTTGCTGTCCGTCGCGGTTAGCGGGAACCCATCACGTAGCAGACGGTAATAGGCCACGCCCACAAGCGCCACGCCCACGGCAAAGATGGCAATCGCAATCCAGGGGTTGCGTGTCTTGATGCTCTCGTTGCGACGCTCGGCACCCATAAGCTCGATAAGTTTGGTACGACGCACGGCGCGAAGGTTCAGCAGTAGCGTGAGCACAAACATCACGAGCATGCAGACAAGGGTCAGGTTGAACGCATGCACCGAGAAAAAGAAGTGGAAATTGGCGATCTGCGTCTTAAAGAGCGAGGCCGTAAAGAACGTCATGAGCTGGGAGAGTCCCACACCCAGCACAATGCCGGCGACAAAGGCGCCGACCGAGACAATCACCGTCTCGAGCGCCATGATCGTGGCGACGCGCCCACGCCCCATGCCGAGCACCTGGTACAGGCCAAACTCCTTCTTGCGGCGTTTCATGATGAAGTTATTGGCATACACCATTAAAAAGGCCATGACACCGGCCAAAAAGTACGTCAGGTCGCCGAGCATGCTGCCCATTACCTGCGCCAAGCCTTTTTCATCGATTCCGGCGATGTCGACCTGCATCGAGATGGTGTTAAAGGCATAGAAGACCGTGACACCCAGGGTGAGCGTCAAAAGGTAGACGAGGTAGTCGCGGCCGGCGCGGCGGACGTTGCCCCAAGCGAGTTTACAGAGCATCGGAGCCCTCACCGCCCATCATGGCAACGACCTCCATAATGCGGTCGAAGAATTCTCGGCGGTCGGTGTCGCCGCGGCGCAGCTCGGTGAAGATCTTGCCGTCGCGAATAAACAGCACGCGGCTCGTGTAGCTGGCGGCAAAGCTGTCGTGCGTGACCATGAGCACGGTGGCGCGTAGGCGGCGATTGAGGGCCTCCAGGCTCTCAAGCAGCAGGCGAGCGCTCTTGGAATCGAGGGCGCCGGTGGGCTCGTCGGCCATGATCATGGTGGGATCGGTGACGAGCGCGCGAGCCGCGGCAACGCGCTGCTGCTGACCGCCGGACATCTGGTAGGGATACTTGTCGAGCACCTGGCTGATGGACAGGCGCGCTGCCACATCCTGCACGCGGGTCGAGATCTCTGCCGAGTTTGTGCGGGCGATGGTGAGCGGCAGGGCGATGTTCTCGCGTGCCGTGAGCGTATCGAGCAGGTTGGAGTCCTGGAAGATAAAGCCGAGCTCCTCGCGGCGGAACTGCGAGAGCTTGGCCTGCTTCATGCGCGTAACGTCCTGCCCGTTGATGCGAATGGTGCCGCTCGTGGCGCTATCGATGGTCGACACGCAGTTGAGCAGCGTCGACTTGCCCGAGCCCGAAGCGCCCATGATGCCAACAAATTCGCCGCGGTTGACGGTAAAACTGACGTCGTTGAGCGCGCGGGTCACGTTGCCCAGCGCTCCATATACCTTTTCGAGATGCGCGACCTCCAGTACCGGGGTCGCCATGTGCGTGGTTTGCATACCGAGTCCTTTCTTGCAATTAGTCTACGGCATCTATAGTCGCAAGAAGACGAGTCGGCTACCATCGATATGGCTTACGCTTGCCTTACCGTTGTGTAAGGTAGGGGTAGCTAATTTGCCAATGATTTTTCTGGGACGGGGATTAAAAAATCATTTTGTGCCGAATGATTTTTTAATCCCCGTCCCAGAAAAATCATCGCAAAGGTAGTCAAAATAGACACGTCCCAAATTAGCTACCCCGTCGATTGTCGCCGTTGAGAAAGGACTCCTGTTGAAGACCGTTCATGTTGCTGCTGGGATCATTCGCAAGGATGGGTCCGACGAGCTGCTGGCCGTGCAGCGCGGCTATGGCGACATGCAAGGACTTTGGGAGTTCCCCGGTGGCAAGCTCATGCGCGGTGAGACGCCTGAGGATGCCGTGCGCCGCGAGCTTATGGAAGAGCTGCAGGTAAAAGTCACCAACCTGCGCGATTTCTATACCGTTGAGTATGACTACCCCGATTTTCATCTCTCCATGGAGTGCTATTACTGCTCGCTGGCCGATGAGTCCGGCGAGCCCCAGAAACACGACCGGCAGCTCGATATCCGCTGGATTCCGCGCACCTCGCTTGCCACGGTTGAGTGGATGCCCGCCGACAAAGGGCTTATCGATGCTCTGATTGAGTTGAAGGAAGATCGGCTTGAGGCCAACGGCACTGCCAACGACGCCGAGGCCACCACGAACGACGAGCCCGCTTCCAGGCCCAAGCGCGCACCTAAGCGCCGCAGCAAAAAGCGTCCCAAACCAGGTCTGCTCGACGGCATCGATACCTCGGACCTCTCCGCTGACGAGCGCGAACTCGTGCGCCGTCGCGCCGCTATAAAAAAGTCCATGAAGGGCAACAAGCGTGCAAACACCAAGCCCGAGCTGCTCGTTCGCCAGCGCTTGCGCGCAGCGGGCCTTACGGGTTATCGCTTGGAATGGAAGGTTCCTGGCAAGCCCGACATCGCCTTTCCCGGCCGCAAGATCGCCATCTTCGTCAACGGTTGCTTTTGGCACCGCTGCCCCAAGTGCAACCCGAGCCAGCCTAAGCGCAACGTTGAGTTTTGGGAGGCAAAGTTCCGTCGCAACGTCGAGCGCGATCGCGCCGCGGTGGCAGCGCTCACTCAAATGGGCTGGACACCCATAACCATCTGGGAATGCGAACTCAAAAAAGACCGCATCGACGCCACCATGGAAAAGGTCATCGAGCAGGTGCGCGCCGCAGAGCCGCAGCGCTAGGAACGAGCCATCCACACGCCCCACACAGGCGAGCCACATCCGCGCCACAAACCTTAGAAAGCCCTTAAGCCCAAAACCTTTCAAAAGTGTTATTCGATACCTCTGACCTGCAGCTTCATCGTAACACCAAACCAGGTTAAGCCTTTCTTTAGCGCTTCTTTGCAGCAGCCGCGGCATAATACTGCCAACGCACGGGACCTAGCAGCATACCCCGAGCGCAATCTATTGGTGGACATCGAGGAGGCCGCATAAGCATGCATTCTTCCAATGACGCAGCACAGCAGCCATCCCTAAAATATGCAAACCTTTTCTCCTTCCCCCCGACGCAGAGAAACGGTCTCCTCGACTCCCCCACCACAAAAACCAAGCGCTCAGCCGATCAGAGCCTCAACTTACGAGCATCCTTCGAAAAGCTCCAAGCATCCCTAGACAAAACCTTCCCCAACCAAGCCCGGGCATACTAATCCCCCATCAGCAAAGAAGCCCTAACGCCCCACCCATTTCCGCCCTAACGCCACAAGGGCGACGATCTCGAGCAGGTCACCTTGGGAGGGACGAGGGCTTAGTTCCCCAATCTTTCCGCAGGGGGCAAAAAGCCTCGCCGCACGAAGTGTGCAGCGAGGCTTTTTGCATGCCCGAGGCCGATTGGGGAACTAAGCCCTCGTCCCTCCCCGGGATATGTAGCGAGTCGGAGTACCCTTGCTGTTACTCTGCTTTGCCCACAGAGTTGAGGTTGGTCATGCGGATCTTAACCAGCTCGGTGATCTCGCGCATGCCCTCCTTGGCCGGCTTCTTAGGATCGAAGCAGGCGGGGTTCTCGGCCATGTAGGCCATGAAGCCCTTGGTGTAAGCCTGACGCAGCTCGGTGGCGTAGTTAACCTTGCAGATGCCGTTCTTCACGGCCTCGGCAACCTGCTCATCGGGCACACCGGAGGTGCCGTGCAGAACCAGCGGCACGTCGACGGCGTCGCGAATGGCCTTGACCACGGACTGCTCGATGTGCGGATCGCTCGTGTACACACCGTGGCTGGTGCCAACGCCAATAGCGAGGGAGGTGCAGCCAGTGCGCTCGACGAACTCCTTGGCCTCGGCCGGATCGGTGTAGGGGCTCTCGCCCTCAACCGCGGGACCGTCGTCCTCCTTGCCGCCAACCTTACCGAGCTCAGCCTCGACGGGCACGCCCATGGCGCGGCCAGCATCGGCGACGGACTTGGTCAGGGCGATGTTGTCCTCGAAGGACTCGTGCGAACCGTCGATCATGACAGAGGTGTAGCCAGTGCGGAAAGCCTGCATGCAGCGGTCATAGCCATCGCCGTGATCGAGGTGCAGGGCGACGGGCACGGAAGCGCGCTCGGCGGCAGCCTTGACCATGCCGTAGAAGTAGTCCAGACCAGCGGTCTTGATGGTGCCCGGGGTGGTCTGCATGATGACGGGGGA
Source organism: uncultured Collinsella sp. (assembly GCA_947003675.1). GTDB lineage: Bacteria > Actinomycetota > Coriobacteriia > Coriobacteriales > Coriobacteriaceae > Collinsella. The sequence continues at coordinate 5,531 of CAMQPJ010000051.1, forward strand.
CTTGGTCTCCTCGGCAGCGGCCAGAACGGCCATAACAAACTCGAGGTTCTCGACGTTGAAAGCGCCAACAGCGTAGTGGCCGGCCTGAGCGTCCTTGAGCATCTTTTCGGTGGTAACAAGTGCCATGAGCGTTTGCTCCTCTCCCTCGCCCGCATCTGGACATCGGGCGTAGTTGTTCACAAGGCGTTTTACCTTGCGTTTTGCTGCGCTCATTGTATGAAATTCAGCAGCTTTGCACGCGCGAGATATTGAGCCCAAGCAGGTCAATACAGTCATTTTTGAAAAGCAAACGGAAGAAAATTGAGCCGAGTGGACATGTTCGATATTGAATTTTGGGCGTTCAGCGTCTTTCTTTTATAGAAAAGATAAGTAATCGAAAGGTGTTTTCTTACTCAAAAAGAAAATGAACGAAAATAGAGTCAACACAATTCCTGCAAATTTAGCCGAGAATGGAGTAAACATGGCCCAAGCCACCAACCGTGCTTTTGCCGACGAGCGTCGTTCCGCCATCATGGAGATGCTCGATCATAATGCCTCGGTGCAGGTAGCAGAAATCGCCCAGACCTTTGGCGTGTCCTCCGTCACCGCCCGCGCCGACCTGGACGCGCTCGCCGAAGCAGGCAAGCTGCGCCGCACGCACGGCGGTGCCGTATCACTCCACAAACGTCTGACCGTCTCCACGCAGGATCGCCGCATCAATGTCAACGTCGCCGCCAAGCAGGCCATCGCGCAAAGCGCCATCGAGCTCGTCAATGACGGCGACACGCTGCTCGTCGACTCGGGCACCACGGCGCTCGAGTTCGTCCGGCTCCTCGATCAGCGCGACGGTATCACCGTCATCACGGCCGACATTACCATTGCCGATTACATCGACGAAAGCATGCCCTCGGTCGATGTCGTCATGCTGGGCGGGGCGCTGCGCAAAGGCCATCGTTATTTGTACGGACCGCTCACTATGCAGGCGCTCCAAATGGTCCATGCCGATCTGGCCGTCATGTGCCCCGGCGCCTTTGTCCCCAGCTGCGGCTTTACGACCGACTTTCCCCAGATGGCCGAGACCAAAACGGCTATGATCACCGCGGCCCATCAAAGCGTCGCCCTCATGGACGCCAGCAAGGTTAACGGACGCGGCATGTACCGCTTTGCCGAGCTTGCCGATGTCGACTCCATCGTGATGGACCGTGACCCCGACCATGCCGTCGCCACCTCGATCGCCGAGGCCACTGACAGCTCACGTCCAGCCCTCGTCATCGCCGGCGCTTAAACAAAAACCACCACAAAGGTGCCTGTCCCCTTTGTGGTGGTTGTGATGGCTGAGCGTCAAAAGTGAACGTGTCGCTACTTGGAAAGCTCGTCGGCGAGGGCCTCGATCTGAGCGCGCGAGGCGTCGTTGAGCGAACCCAGCACGGTCACCTTGTTCTGCGCCAGAGTGATGTCCTTCATGCCCTCGAGTTCCTTGGTCATAACCTTGGCAGCGGTGGGCGCCCAAGAGCCGGCCTCGACGAGTGCCACCGTACGGTTCTGATAGGCGTGCTCGGCAAGCGTATGGATAAAGGTGCTCATGAACGGGAAGATCTCGCCCTGATAGGTGATGGAGGCGAGCACCAGACGGTCATAGCGGAACGCATCCTCAACGGCCTCGGCCATATCGTCGCGTGCCAGGTCAAAAACGGAAACCTTCTGGCCGCGAGCCTCGAGCGCAGAAGCGAGCTCCTCAACAGCAGCCTTCAGATGGCCATACACGCTCGCATAGGCGATCGTGATGCCCTCGTCCTCGGGCTGATAGCTCGACCAGGTGTTGTAGGTGTCGAGGTAATAGCCCAGATTCTCGGTCAGCACGGGGCCGTGGAGCGGGCAGATGATCTGGATGTCCAGAGCGGCGGCCTTCTTGAGCACGGCCTGCACAAACTTGCCGAACTTTCCCACGATGCCAAAGTAGTAACGGCGTGCCTCGCAGGCCCAACCCTCGGGATCCTCGATGTCGTTAGCACCGAACTTGCCAAAGCCGTCGGCGCTAAAGAGCACCTTGTCGGTGGACTCGTAGGAGAAGAGCACCTCGGGCCAGTGAACGTTGGGGGCGCCGACAAACGTCAGGCTGTGGCCGCCCAGGTCGAGCACGTCGCCATCTTTGACGACCATCTTGCGCTCGGGGAAGTCGGTGCCAAAGTAGTTGACCATCATGCGGAAAGCACCCACGCTGGCCACAATCTGCGCCTGGGGATAGCGCTCCATAAAGGCGGCGATACCGGCGGAGTGATCGGGCTCCATGTGATGGAC
>CAMQPJ010000052.1 GCA_947003675.1 uncultured Collinsella sp.
TACGACGGTTCGCATCGAAGAGGGGCTCAAGGAGCAGGCGACTGAGTTCTTGGATTCGGTCGGCCTCAGCCTCAATTCCTATCTCAATCTTGCCGTTCGGCAGCTTGTAAATCAGCGAAAGATTCCTTTTGAGATTGTAGGAAGGGCGGAAGTGCCCAACGAGGCGACGAGGCGTGCCATGGTAATCGCCGAGGCTCATGAGTTGGGGATTTTGTCGGACGATAGCCCGTCATTCAACGACGCTGATGAGCTTATGTCGTTCCTCGATGAGGAATAGCGATGTTCGAGATCAAAGTCGAGGCTCAATTTAAGGCGGACTACAAACGAACGATGCGCATGCATCCGCAGCTAAAGAGTGAGTTTAAAGCGGCGGTTGCAGAGCTTGTGGCTCATGGGTCGCTTCCGGCGGAGTACGGCGCCCACGAGCTCTCAAACCCGGGCGGCAATTACAACGGGCACATCGACTTCCATCTATCCGACGGCCTGATCGACGTGGTCGTTCTCTACCTGCCGCATAAAACTAATCCGGTGATTCGACTGGTCAGAATGGGTTCGCATCAAGAACTGTTCCAGGGCCCACTGAGCTAGCCACTCGCTTTTAACTTGCGGTGGAATAGGGATTGATTGGCGGCTGATACGCCAAAAACAGTCCCTATTCCACCGCAAGTGGTGGGGATGTCCTGCCTGTTGACGTGGCATCTGGCTTTCCCTTGTGGTTGATTTCGTCTAAGAGCTCCGCTGCGATCTCGCTGTTTTTGAACCTGATGCTGCAGTCTTCTTTCTTGGGGAAAGCTAGTAGCGGGATCGTTCCGTACCAGATTGTTTCTTCGTCAATTATCGCTGCACACAAACGTCCTTCTGCTCTAATGGCATGCTCGACGTTCATTTCTGCCAAAGTCTCGCTTGCATCTTCGCGCGGAGTCGAGGCAATGAAAAACTCAAGAGCAATCCCTCGGGCGGTGGCACCTTTGATTGCATCGCCGAGCTTTGCGAGGCAGGCGGCGGATGCGTAGGGCGCGGCAATGAAGATGCTCTTGGCGGCGCCAACGATGTCTTCAACCAGAGTCTCTACGGCATTGGTCGGTTCTATGAGAATGTTTTGATCGGACTGCTCGCTGCCACCGGTCACGTAGACTTCGTACCCGAGCTTGGCGTAGGTCTTGAGTCTCTTCTGGTACATGCGGGCGAGCATGGGTATAGATAAATCAACGTAGTCGAATATCTCAACCCGTCGCTTGCCCTCGTGGCTTCTATGGAGCCTGCCCGCCTGCTGCGTGATGCTGCCGTCCCACGATATTGGCGTGGCAATGAGTAGAGTGTCAAGGTAGGACAGATCGAAGCCCTCGCCCAAAAGGCTTTCGGTGGCGACGATGATTCGATGTTCATGCTCGAAGCGGGGAAGACTGCTCAGTATCGTTTTTCTTTCTTTGGCGTCGATTTCCCCGGTCAGGAGAACGGGTTCGTGTCCTTGGTTTTTGAGCATCCCGAACAGCTCCTCGGCATGCTTTTTCCTTTTAGTCAGCACGAGCGGATGCCGGCCGTTTGACGCAGCTTCAATAGCGTCGTTGACAATCAATTCGTTTCTAGCTGCATGCGTGCACAGCAGGTCGAGAATCTGATTGAAGTTTGCACCTGGCTCGTAGGCGGGTAGTCGAATTCCAGTAAAACGAGGCCGTACGATGCGCTGGATGCCCTGCTGAATCGCTTGCGCTTTTGGATCGATAACATAACGGAGCGGGCCGCAGAGCATGGAGAGCGCCCGCGTAAGGCCGTCGGATCGTTCGGGCGTCGCAGAAAGGCCGTATACGTATTTGGCCGGGGCGGACTTGAGAATAAGCTCGAGCTGTGGTGCGGCGGCATGGTGGCATTCGTCGCAGATAATGAGGCCGTAATTACGAACAAGGCCCTTAACTATCGGCTCTCCGGTTTGGCGGTCTTTGCCAGATAACGACTGGAACGAAGCGATGTCGACGAGGCCGCTTACGGCCATTTTGCCTCCTCCTATTTGTCCGATGACCGGAGGCTGCCTTTTGCTGATTCGTCCTTTTGGGGTTCGGACGGGCTCCCTGTTGTCCGTAATGTCGATAAATCGCTCGAGCTGGGATTTCCATTGGGTTATGAGTGCGGTTTTGGGAACGATGACGAGCGTTGGAAGACCAATGGATGCAATAAGATAAGCTCCGATGACTGTTTTACCGAAGCCTGTCGGCGCGGACATGATTCCGTCTTCGTATATGAGCATCTGATCAGCGGCGATTTGCTGCTCAGGGCGAAGGACTCCTTTAAATGCCATAACAATCGGATTACCCGATTTGCGCTCGTCTGAATAGTGGGCGGTAACGCCGGTCTCTTGAACTAGCTGCTCAAGTTGAGTTTTGCAGCCCCGGGGAATTGCAACATGACCATCTCTCAGTTCGCTAAGGTCTATGAGTCGCGGTTTGCCGAATACTGATTGATGCATGGACTGCGCGCGATAGAATGCCGGATTGGCAAATGTCGCAAGTCCGCGGATTTCCATTTGAGCTGCTGGACTCAGAGACTTCTCGGGGATGTACAGCATATCGGCTTGAATAACGGGCAGCGATGAGGGAAAGTCCCGCGATGTGAGTGGTAGTCGCTTTCGTGGTCTTTGGGCATACCGTTTGCCCTTGTTTGCCACCGTAGTTGTTGCTGGTCCGTGCGGGTTGTTTCCAGGGGCCTCAATCAGATCTTGCACCGTCGAGCGCGGAATCAGCTGGACTTGTGATAGATAGAGCCATTGGTCGGGAAAGGGCTTGAATTGTTCGTCTACAAATACACTGTTTCCTTCACGTTGCGCCTTGCCTTGAAAGGGGAGTGCGATGAGGTTTCCGAAGCCTCCATCGGGAATAGTGGCCTGAGCGGGTGGCATTCGATCAAAGGCCTCGAACGTGATTGTCTTATTATGCGCCGCAGCTTCGATTATGAGGCAACTTCCAAACTCTCGGGCAGCCTTTGCGCTGATTGGCTCGAGGAAGAAAAACCAGATGTGGGCGCCGTTGCCGGACCTTGAGCGCTCAACAGCGGCGTTAATGCCCCGTCGTATTGCGACAAGCCGTACGGCATTTGTTGCCTCCTTCCAGTCCGCTTTGTCAAAATCGATGACGAGAACTTTCGTGTTGCAGTTCCTATCGAGAACATATTGCCCGAGGACATCGCGGAACCGGTCATCGTTGCCTTTAAAGTGAGCAATGATTGCGGCATCGCTTAATTCCGGGAAGACGCGATTGCTGCATTCTACGCATTTAACTCTTTGATGGGCTGCTTTGGGGCAAATTCCTGGCTCCCACTCATTAGCACAAGCAGGCGTATAGCCAATGCCCCCGTCCTTTCTGCGATATCCATGAGCGTAAACATCTTTGCGCCCGGTAAAGAGACTGCGAAAGAGCTCGAGTTTATCGCGTGCTGGGCTCGCGCTGGTGACGATGCCCTCGATTTGCGCTCGTTCATCGAACAAAGCGCCAGCTTCTTCCCACTCTTCTAGCGTTGCGTAGCGTACGTCTGAACCGTTGTTGCAAATGACGATTTGTCGGTGTTGGTCCGATATATGTGTGATCGTCTGATCGTATTTAAATTGTGCGGTCCCAAAGAGGGCGTATTGATGCATGGCGTTGCCCATTTGAATGCCGTCCTTGTATTGGAGTTGTTGAGACGAGGGTACGGCATTACGGCTTTTTGGGATATGTAATTTCGATTCAAGTTTGCTAATGGCAAGGGATTATTCTGCGAGCGGCTTTCGGTCGATGCCAAGGCGCGCGACGGTCCTTGATAATCAGGGTTTGCGGTCATATGGGTAGCCGGAGGCGTAAAGAGCGGACCTCATTCAGACCCGGTGGGCAAAAAATGGAAAATATGAGTACTGTTGCTCAGTTAGTCTCATATTATTTGAGAAGTATCTAAGACCAATTGACTGAGTTTTAGTATATTCACCCCCCTAAACACGACGATTCGGGGCTTTATGGAGCTTGAAATCGGTGGAAGCGGGCAATTTCAGCGACATTTTGCTGTTACTAAATTTATGACAGTACTCATATTTGCCATTTTTTGCCCACCGGGTACCGCTAGGGGCTAGTCGAAGCTCCCCCAAACAGCTGGGAATGCGCCGATCGTCAGCATATCTTGTATATGGATGGCTCAGCAAAAGAAGTTGCGGTGGAATAGGGATTGATTTGCAGCTGATAAGCCAAAAACAGTCCCTATTTCACCGCAAGTGGTAAAGGTGCCCCTAGTGGATGGGCTGGTAGCGGGGGCAGTAGCTGATGGCGATGGCGTCGACGCCTACGTGGGTGGCGATGGTGCAGCCGATGGGGCCGGTGCCGGCGTCTACGTAGTCCTGGCCTGTGAGCGCTTGGTTGACGAGCTCATGCTCCTCGGCGGCGCCGGTCGTGAGCACGCGCACGCTGGAGCCCGGGTGCTCGGCCAAAAATGCGAGGCAATCGGCCATGGTGTTGGCGACGATGCGCTTGGCACCGCGGCCCTTTTTGATGGCCTTGATCTCGCCCGATTTCCACTCCGGCGAAACGGCCAGGCGAATGTTGAGCATCTGCGTGAGCTGGCCGGCGAGTTTGGGCGCGCGGCCGTTCTTAACGAGGTTCTCGAGCGTGCGGGGAATCAGCAGCAGGTGGGCGTCGGGCAGCGTCGCGCGGATCTGCGCCTCGGTCTCGTCCAGGCTGCGGCCGTCCTCGCGCATGACCAGCGCGTACTCCACCAGCAGGCCCTCGGCGCCCGAGCCGGTGCGCGAATCGATGCAGCGCACGTCGAGCTCGTGCGTTTCGGCCGTCAGGCTGGCGTTGGCATAGCAGGCGGACCACTCGCTGCACAGCGAGATAAAGATGGCGCTGTCGTGGCCGTCGGCGCGCACGCGGTCAAAGAATGCCTTGAACTCGCCGGCGCTCGGCTGCGAGGTGTGCGGCAGTTGCTCGGAACCGGCCATGCGCGCGACGTACTCCTGGGCGGTAATCTGCACCTGGTCGAGCAGGTCCTCGCCCTCGATAATCACATGCAGCGGAATCACGTAAATGCCGAGCTCTTGGGCGCGGGCGGGGGAGATGTCCGACGTGGAGTCGGTTATGATGGCAAAAGACATAATTGCACCTTTCGTTGGGGCGCTTGCGCGCCGCCTTCTGAGAGCAAAGTGCGACAAGTATAGTGGAGTCGTTCCACATTGCCAGCTTTATTTGTTGAATAGTCAACAGTTTGAAGTGTAAGTGTGGAAATCACCAACTGGGGAAGAGGGATGCCGATGGAGGCGCTGGAGATATGCAGACGGCCGATTGTGCTGTTCGATTTTGACGGCACGGTGGCAGATACGGGCCGGGCGGTGATGACCTCGACGCGCAAGACGCTGGCTGCGCGCGGGTTTTCTGAGGCGCAGATGGGTGACCTGCGCCGCATGATCGGGCCGCCCCTGTGGAAGAGCTTCCACGACTTTTACGGCTTTTCCCGCGAGGAGTCGCTTGTGGTGGCCGACGAGTACCGTGCCTTTTTTGATGAGCTGGGGCCGGAGGAGTACCCCGTGTTCGATGGGATTCCCGAGCTGCTGGATGGGTTGACCGCCCAGGGCAAGCGTGTGGCCGTGGCGACGTCGCGCATGGAGGCGAAGTGCATCGATATGGTGCATGAGCTGGGGCTTTGCCAGTTCGAAGCCGTGGTTGGCATGAATCCGCCGCAGGGGCGCGAGACCAAGGCAGATTCGGTTCGCGATGCGCTGGCGGCGCTCGGTGCGACGGCCGACGAGGCCGTGATGATCGGCGACCGCTTTAACGATGTGGAGGGCGCGCACGCGATGGGTGTGCCGTGTATCGGCATCTATTCGGGCGCGGCGGCGCTGGGGGAGCACGAGGCCGCGGGTGCCGATGCGGTGGTGCACTCGGTGGCCGAGCTTGCTAAACTTTTCGCTATATAAGTATGTGATGTGAGGGGCGGGCACGCTCGCCCCTCATTGGTAAGGAGGTCGTCCATGAATCAGGTGGAGCAGAGCGTCGCTGAGTATGTCGACGAGGTCTGGGAAGATGTCGTCGCCGATATCGAGCAGCTGGTGAGTTATCCGTCCGTAGCCGTTGCTGCCGACGCAGAGCCCGGTGCGCCGTTTGGCCGCCCAGTCCGTGACGCGCTCGATTGCGCGCTCGGCATTGCGCAGAAGCTCGGCTACCAGACGAGCGACGACGAGGGCTATGTGGGCATTGCCGATATCCCTGGCCGCGGCGACAAGCAGCTCGCGACCATCTGCCACGTGGACGTGGTTCCCGCCGGTCCCGGTTGGAACACCGACCCGTTTGCGATGGAGCGCCGAGAGGGCTGGCTGCTCGGTCGCGGCGTAATCGACGACAAGGGCCCGGCGGTGCTATCGCTCTACGCCGGCGCCTATCTGCTCAAGCACGGCATTACCCCGCGCTATACCTTCCGCGCGCTGCTGGGATGCGATGAGGAAGTGGGCATGTCCGACGTTCACCATTATCTGGAGAACCACGCGAACCCCGACTTTCTGTTTACGCCCGATGCCGAGTTCCCGGTTTGTAATGCCGAGAAGGGCCAGTTTGGGGCGACGTTTGTGAGTCCCAAGATCGACGGCGGGCGCATTGTGTCCTGGAGCGGCGCCGAAGCGAGCAACGCCATTCCGTCGCAGTCTATCTGCGAGCTTGCGATTGCCGCCGATGAGCTGCCGGCGCCTGTTGAGAACGCCGACCGCCTGGAGATCACGGCGCTCGGCAACGGGCATGCGCAGATTTTCGCCCACGGCATTGGCGGTCATGCCTCGATGCCCGAGGGGACGATCAACGCCGTCGGCCTGATCGTGACGTACCTGCGCGAGGCCGAGGACGCGTTTGGTGCGCGCGACGAGCGCCTGCTGACGCCTGCCGAGCACGAGTTCGTCAAGTTCTTGGCCTTTGTGCATGCGGACGCCTATGGTCGCGGCTTGGGCATCGATGCGACGAGCGCGGCGTTTGGCCCGCTCACGTGCAACCCCGGCGTCATCCGCGTGGTGGATGGCCACATTGAGCAGGTCATCGACGTGCGTTTCCCCGACAGCACGAGCGCCGATACCATCCGCGAGCAGCTCGAGCCGCTCGTGGGCCGTTTTGGCGTGACGTGCCGTGTGGGTCGTGCGAAGGTGCCGTTCTCGGTGTCTGCCGACGATCCGGCCGTGAAGGCGCTTATCGATACCTATAACGAGTTCACCGGCAAGCATGCCGAGCCCTTTGCCATGGGCGGCGGCACGTACGCGCGCAACTTTGCCCGCGCCGTGTCATTTGGCCCCGAGGAGACCGGCCTGGAGCTGCCCGCATGGGGCGGCCAGATGCACGGCCCCAACGAGTGCGCCAACGAGGAACAGCTCAAGCAAGCGCTCAAGATCTATATCGTTGCGATCCTCCGTTTGAATGAATTAGAGCTTTAAGGTTACGCGGTTTCCCAATCTAAGTTGCGGTGGAATAGTTCCTAGAATGGGCCATTTGATGGCCAAGCAGGAACTATTTCACCGCAACTTTGCTTTTATTGGTGTAAAAGGTGCGCCATATTTGGCGCTGGATTGTTATTCGTTTGTAAAGCCCTGCCGCGCTTGCGGTAAGGGTTTATCAAATGCCCGTAAGAAACCGCAGTTGGCGCGGGTGCTGCCCGGTCGGGATCGTATCTTTCCAAACAGCAAAGCGGGCAGGGTGCCCGCGATTCGCATGTACGAAAGGAAGATCATGCTCGATCAGGCTTATTCTCGTCGTCAGTTCCTCGGCCTTG
>CAMQPJ010000053.1 GCA_947003675.1 uncultured Collinsella sp.
TTGCGGCTTTTTGCCTGCTGCCGTGAATTCGCATGCATTCCCAAAAGCCGTTTTGGCAGCGGTAGATGTGAATGGGGTCCAGGCGATATTCGCAGTCCTCGTGGCGCTCGGGCGCAAAGAACACGGCTGAGGCAAACATGGTGTAGGGCATGGCCGTCTCCTCCCCAAACAAGCTCGCTACGATGCCGGTCTTTCGGTGCGTGTCATAGTAGCGCGCCATGCGGACATACACGGCGCATGCCACGTGGCGCAGGTCGCGATGGTGGGAACGGTCGAGCCGTGAGTTATTCAGGTTGTACGTCGAGAGCGCGTCGATGGCAGCCATGAGCCGCTCCTCATGCGCCTCATCGGGCGGAAGGGGAAGCGTGGGCTCGGAGGTCTTGCGACGTTTGGGGGACAGGGCCGACGGCGCCGGCGCGGGTGCAAGGTCTCGCGCTGCGCGGCGCAGCTCGATGAGGGCGTTGTCGAATGCGACGGTTTTAGAGTCGCGAAGCAGCTTGGGGTCGAGCTCATGGAACACGGCGTAGTCCTGCAGCCATACGCGTGCGAACCGGTCGATGCCGGGTTCAAAGGCGCGATAGGCATCCCAAAATGCCTTGATCTTGTCATAGCCGTCGCGCGGATTGTCGACGCCAATGCCGCAGATCAATTCGTAGAGATACAGAAAAGCAAACGAGGTCGATGTCTCCTCGATATTGCCGCGGCGCACTTGGGCACGCCAGGTAAAGTAGCCGCGCAACTGTCGATCGCTCATGGCATTGTAGGTGGGAAAGTACGACTTAAAGGTGCCGTTGTAGGGGCAATCGTCCTCGAAGTCGGCCATCAGCAGGCCTTGGCGGTAAAAGAGCTCCGCCTCCGATAGCCAACGTCCCGCGCCGCCTTTGGGATCCTCTTGCCAGCGTGATATCTCGCGCATCTTGCGGTACTGGTCGGGGAGGAAGTTCTGCATCTGACGACCGGTCTTGAGAATCGGCTCGTCAGCATAGATTTCGTTTGAGAAGCGGGCGGACTGATGGGTCCGGGCCTCGGCCATAATGCGCTCGATGAGCATCTTGACGTCCTGGTCGGCCACCGCCCTCTCCTCTCCCTATATGGTGTCGGTGACCTCATATCATAACACAGCATCAAACAGGTGTTCGAGATACCGCTATGTAGATAGATTTAGAACAAGAGGGCGTAGATGACCGCCACGACGACGGAGGGGAGCATATTGGCCGTGCGGAAGGTCTGGGGTCGAATAAGGTTAACGCCAACACAGAAGATGAGCATGGAGCCCACAAGCGAAAGGCTGTCGAGGGCTGCGGTGGTCATGATGGGGGAGAGTGCGCCGGCAAAAAGCGTGATCGTGCCCTGGAATACGGCAACGGGCAGGGCCGAGAAGATGCAGCCGCGGCCAAGCGAGGCCGTCATGGTGCAGACGATGATGCAGTCCAGCGCGCCCTTCAGGGCAAGCGTGGACCAGTCGCCGAGCAGGCCGTCCTGAATCGATCCTACGATGGCCATGGCGCCGATACACACGGTGAGCGATGTCGAGACAAAGGCGTTGGTGAACTCGTTGTCGCCTTCGCTGCCGGTTTTGCGCTTGAGCCATTCGCCGAGGTTCTCGATGGCGGCTTCCAGGTTGATGGCCTCGCCGATGAGCGAACCAAGGGCAAATGAGACGATAAGCATGGTGGTGCCGGTGGTCGCCAACGTCTCTCCATCGATAACGAGCATTTTTTGCATGGTGCCGCCCAGGCCGATAAACAGAACGCACAGCCCCGACGCCTTCATGAGCGTGTCTTGGATGCGGGGCGTAATGAAGCGCCCACCCATGAGGCCCAGCAGACCGCCCGCGATCAAAAGCGCGACGTTGATGATCGTTCCTAAACCCGGCATGAACCCTCCTGTAATTGATGCCAACGCGGCAATCGTAGCAGAACGGGGAGGGGAGCGCTCAGTATCCGAGCCAAGCGGCGGTTAGCGGTCTAGGATAGGACGGGGCTAAAGTCGAAGCGCAGCGTCATGAGGCGCTGTGGGGACTCGATGGCCGCGGCAATGATGTCGGCATCTCGTGCACGATCGAACCCTTCAAGTTCCATTTGATAGGGGAAGTCTTCTTGGATACCGATGCGACGAGGAACCAAAAGCTTGGTTCCGTCGAATTCTTCGGTTCGCGTTCCGTCTGCTGCAACGGAATAAAGGTGCAACTTGGCGGTCGTTGTGGCATCAAGTGCCGAGATAGCTTGGATGTCGTTCGATGCGCTCCTTGCTCCCACTGCTGTAAGTGCCGTAGGCGCGACGACTTCACCCGAAGGCAAAAAGACGAGCTCGACGGTATTGGGGAACGCGATGAGGATATTTTTGCGGCGGGGCGCATTGGCAGCGACTGGCTCAATGCTTGCGGCATCGACGGTTTCCGTGTGGTCGAGCGCGACCATCATGCAACAGTTGCCTTCGTCGACATCTGGGGGAGCGGCAAATTCCAGGCCGTCTTTCGGTTGGGGATTGCCTGGTTCGGTGGCGGTGCCGCCTGGCTTCTCGAGAGGGGCCGCAGCGTTGCCTTCTGATGATGCATCGTCTGCATCGTCAACATGCACCGGTGCGTCTGCGATCTCGTCTTTGGGGGGTTTGTCATTATCGCTCGATATAGGAGCAGCAATCCCGACGGACCCCACTCCGTGCCATGTCATTTGGAGCAGCGCCGGATCGGCGAGAATGCGATGCACGCCCGGCTCCTGGGTATCGATATTGATGGGGGCGGGTTCTGATCCGCGCGTGAGGTTAAGCGAGCCCTTCTGTCTGGTGCTTTGAGCTTCTTGGTCATCCGCGTCGCCAGCGTAGAACAGCAAAGGCGCATCTCCCGTTGCGATGGCTTCGGTGTTCGCCTTGGTCAGTCGCAGCGATGCCGTAAAGGAGATGATGGGCTGCGCGCCATCGACATTCGAGGGAACGCAGCCCAGGCATACACCCCCTCCTTCTTCATAGGCCGCGCTGTCGAAGACGACCTTCGCCCCGTTCGCCGAGTCATCGACCGAGTCAATATCGATGCGCAGCTCTAGGTCGCATGGGTCGCCATCGGCGTCGACTGCAGCCGATTTCCATGTGCAGATGGCATAACCTGTCTGGGGGCCGTTCTCCTTGTCCGGTCGCTTGATATCCACGACTATCGAGCCGACCGTATTGCGGCGAAGGCATCCCGAGGTTCGGATCGTGGCGTGCGCGAGCGAAAAACGTTGGCAGGCGACGATACCCGACGAATTCGCCACGGGGTTCAGAGCTTGCGGTAAGGAGTTTGCCGTGGCGGGCGTCGCCCAAGCGGCGAGAGGCGTACCGCTTACCAGTGCGCTGCAGAGCGCGGCGACGGGCAAAAGGTTTTTGGGTGCCATGGTTCTCCTATCTATTTCGCGTACTCCGGTCGTGCTTGGCTATTGGTTGCGTTTGATGTGCAGGCCAAGGCACGTCAGTCCTGCTCCCACCGTGGCGGCGCCTGTCGCAATGAGTTGCCGGGTGTCGCTCGTCTGAGCGAGCGGCTCGTGACGGCCGCCGCGATTAAGGCCCGAAAGGTCGACGGTCACTTCTGTGGCCGCCTGCGCTTGCTCTTGTTGAGCAAAGGCCATGGCAGGCGCGGACGCCAAGATGCCGACGATGGCGGCCAGTGCGATCGCCTTAGGACGTGGCGTGCGCACCGGGCTCGACCGTCCAGGTGATGCTTGCCACTTGATCTCCCGTACCGGTGGCGTGGTAGATGTCACGCGTAACGCGCGCGACGTGTCCACTCACACTGAGCTTGATCTTGTCCGTTCCATCGGCAATGCCCTGGTACTTCATGTCGAAGTTTGCGTCCTTGGAAAGATCGAGGCCCGTAGTCTGAGTCGCCGAGCTGGCATCCTTTTCTGCCTTATCGGGGCCAACCTTAAAATCGATGGAGTTCTGGGCCGAGCCCGTCTTTGCGTCTGCAACGATTGTCCAGTCATTCTTGGCCGTGACCTTCATGTTAGTGACGTGGATGCCATATGCCGAGAGGTTGTCGATGGTAATCGTCTTGTCGGAGGGTCCTACAAGCGTTCCGTCGGCTTTAGCGGCAAAGGGGATGACCGTTGGCGCCTTAAACGAAACATTGCTAATGTCGGCCTTTACCGTCACATCGGTGGTTCCAACGCGCACCTCTGCCATGGCCGCCGTTGGCGCGGCGCCCATCGCAAGTGCGAGCGTAAGCCCTGCGCCCACGGCGAGTGCCCTGGCTCCGCTCAGGTTCATGGGTGTGTTCATAATCAATCCTTTCTGCTCGTCACGGACTGCTTCCGTGATGGTTGGACGAATGGGGACAGGGTGCTGCCCCTGCGAGCGCGTCGGCCGCTAGCCTTCTGCCTGGGCCACCCGCACTTTGACGCGCGTCGGATTGCCGTGGGTGTCGTAGGTCTTGGCATCGAGTGCCTGAATCTCGATATATGCCTCGCCTTCTTGGATATCGCCGGCAGGGCAGGTCTCAACCGTCTTGCCGGCTTCGACCACACCGGACTCATAGATGGTCTCGTCGTTTTGAATTACGCGGAAGCGCTGGGGAAACTTGTTGTCTTGGACGTTTTGCACGTTGACGCGCAACTTGCCGCCTTCCTGCAGCTGTGCGACCGGCGCGACCGAGATCGTCATCATGTTGTCGCGGACGATGGCATCGAGCTCATCCTGGATTTCTTGGCGCGATTTACCCTCTGCCGTCGTGACTGAGGCGCCTGCTTCGGGCACGGGCTGCGACTGCCAGGCGTATAGCCCTACGGCGATGAGGGCGCAGACGATAGCCAGGCAGACAACGACGAGCTTCTTGCGACGCCCCAGTCCTGCAAGGCGGGGCGGCTTCTTTGCACTCATGCGGCGTCCTTGGTGGTGTAGACGCGTGCGAACGTGGACGGGTCCGCTCCAAAGAGCATGTGAAGCATCAGGCGGCGCGAGTAGATGAGCTCGTCGAAGTCGTGAGGGAGCTCGATGTTGTGGATACGCGCGATGTGGTGGGCGAGCGCCGAGAACGACTCGGGGTCGCAGATAACATCGGTGGTGACGTGGTAGACCGCCGTATCGGGGAACGCCTCTTCGTCGAAAGGCAGGAGATAGGGATCGTCGTCGACCTCGATGGCGACGCCGTACTGGGGCCAGTAATATGCCATGGGAACCTCCCTGCTTCTGGGGCCAAAACTTCCATTGGTTTTGGCTGTCGATGCCGACCGTATCAGTCACTACTTGACCAATTTCTGACCAAATGCTTGACGGATTGACATCTCCGCAGGTAAAAGATGGCAAAAATAACTTCAACTTTTTTCGAGCGACAATTGCGTGGTCGCTGGCGGTAAAGCGACATGTGTCAAAAGCATCGTCTGCCGAGGAAACCTTGCCGCTCGCCGAATTGCACGAACGTAAAAATCGCCAATTATGGAGACGGTCTCGAACACGTCGACGAAACGATGCGGTAACATCTCCCTGCAAATACTGTAGTTAGCTAAAGGGGGAGTTCGCGTGTCGGCAACTATCAAACCCTTCACCGACGAGTTCGAAGAGTATGGCCGCGATGAGTCTCGCACATCGGGCGAGGCCTCGAGCATCTCGTTTCCGACAACGGAGGAAGAGGTCCGCGCCATTTTGAAAAAGCTCCATGCCGAGCGTGTCCCGGTGACGGTTCAGGGCGCCCGGACCGGTCTTGCCGCCGGCGCCGTGCCTCATGGCGGTCACATTCTCAATACTTCCCGCATGAATCGCTACCTAGGCATTCGCCGCGATGATCAGGGTCGCTTTCTTTTGCGTGTGGCGCCTGGCGTCGTGTTGTCTGAGCTGCGCAAGCAACTGGGCAAGAAAGTGCTGCCGACTGCCGGCTGGGACCAGGCATCGCTTGAGGCCTACGAGGAGTTCCAGGAAGCCCCCGAGCAATTCTTTCCTACCGATCCCACCGAGGCATCTGCCTGTCTGGGCGGCATGGCGGCATGCAACGCTTCCGGCGCCCGTAGCTACGCTTACGGCCCCATGCGCCCTCACGTCACGGGCCTTCATGTCGTGCTGGCCGATGGCGACTTGCTCGAGCTTCACCGTGGCGAGGTTTTTTCGCAGGGTCGTCGCCTTTCGCTCGTCACGGTGCAGGGCCGCACGCTCGAGCTCAACCTTCCCGGCTACACCATGCCCAAGACCAAAAATGCTTCGGGCTATTTCGTTGCTGACGATATGGATGCCATCGATCTGTTTATCGGTGCGTGTGGCACACTCGGCGTCATCACCGAGCTCGAGATTGCCCTGCAGGCGGCGCCTGCGGTCGTTTGGGGCGTGAGCTGCTTCTTTGACAGCGAAGACAAGGCCGTGTCCTTCACCGATTCTGTGCGTCCCGTCCTGTCCCACGCGGCTGCCATCGAATATTTCGATGCGGGCGCCCTGGATATCCTGCGTCGTCAGCGTGAGCAGTCGATCGCGTTCGCCTCGCTGCCGGCGCTCGACAAAGACGCCAAGGTCTGTGTCTACGTGGAGCTCGACTGCGACGACGAAGCCCAGGCGACTGAGGAGCTGTATCACTTGGGGTGGGTACTGGAGCTTGCGGGCGGCAGCGACGATGCGACATGGGTCGCGCGCACCGAGGTCGATCGCGAGTGTCAGCGATTCTTCCGCCATGCGGTGCCCGAGAGCGTAAACATGCTCATCGACGAGCGTCGCCGCACGGATCCCACCATCACCAAACTGGGCTCGGACATGTCGGTGCCCAACGCACGCTTGGCCGATGTCATCGCCCTTTATCGTCGCACGTTGGCCGAAAGTGGGCTTGAATCTGCCGCCTGGGGGCACATCGGTAACAACCATCTGCATGTGAACATTCTGCCGCGCGATGCGCAGGATTACCGCCGCGGCGGAGAACTCTTTGCCCAGTGGGCTTCCGAGGTCACGGTCATGGGCGGCGCCGTCTCCGCCGAACACGGCGTCGGCAAGATCAAGGCGGGCTTCTTGGAGGCGATGTACGGTCACGAGGCCATGGTCGAGTCGGCGCGGCTCAAGCTCCAGCTCGATCCTGCCGGGCAGCTGGGTCGCGGTAACCTGTTTTCGGAGAAGCTCTTGGATGAGCTCATCCAGAAAGGGGGCGCGTGAAGATGAGCGATTTCCATATGGTGGTGTGCGTCAAGGCGGTGCCCGGAAGCACCGAGGTCAAGATGGACCCCAAGACCAATACCATCGTGCGCGATGGCAAGCAGGCGGTTATTAATCCCTTTGACGCGAGCGCTTTAGAATGCGCGTTGGCGCTGAAGGACGACTTTATCGGCTTTGGCATGGACGTGCGCGTAACGGTGGTGTCGATGGGCATCCCCGCGACCGAATCGCTATTGCGCGACTGCATCGCCCGTGGCGCCGATGACGCACTGCTGCTAACCGATCGCGCCTTTGCAGGTGCCGATACCCTGGCAACCACCTATGCCCTCAAGTGCGGCATCGAGGCGCTCGACGAGGACTTCGACCTGCTCATCTGCGGCAAGATGGCGGTGGACGGCGATACGGCCCAGATTGGTCCCGAGCTTGCCGGTGCCTTTGAGATTCCCTGCGTGACCGACGTGAGCTGCGTGCAGAGCGCGGGCTTTACGACCTGTGG
>CAMQPJ010000054.1 GCA_947003675.1 uncultured Collinsella sp.
CCGTCACGCCGGGAAAGTTGCCGACGTGCTGGTTGGAGCCCGTCAGCTGGTTGAATAACGTGGTCTTGCCGCAGTTTTGGTTGCCGGCGAGGGCAAAGTGCAGCGGCGCGCCCTCGGGCACGGCCGTTTTTGCCGCACGGGGCGAATACGTCCCCTCGCCCAGAGCCGGATGCTCCGTCGTGCCGATTGCGGCGTTAGCGCGCGGACCCGTATCGGTGTCGTGAATACCCACGAGCTCGATGCGAGCGGCATCGTCCTTGCGCAGCGTCAACTCGTAGCCACGTAGGCGGATCTCGAGCGGGTCACCCATGGGGGCGTACTTCATCATGGTGACTTCGGTGCCCGGCGTTAGACCCATGTCCAAAATATGCTGTCGGAGTGCCTGATCGTCCGATGCCACCGATGCGACAACGGCGTCCTTTCCAATCTCGAGTGTATCGAGCTTCACGTCCGTGTTCCTCCCCCGGCGCCCACAGGGCGTTGCATTTATGTTCACCATGGCTAACCGTTTGCCATGGCTAACCAATTTTAAGCTTACATGATAGCGTGAACACACAACGACGTTCAATCAGCAGATTGGCGCAATGGGGACAGGCAGGAGAGTTCAGGGCCATAGTTTCCCGATGAGGCCTCTCGGGGAAACTACATCCCAGAATTCTGGTTCGAAACGGGATATGGTTTCCCAAACAGGCCTCTTGCGGAAAATGCATCCCGGAATCCCCGCTCGAAACGGGACGCGCTTTCCCAGTCGAGGCCCTATGGGAAACTGCATCCCGCCTTCAAGGGCAAAACAGGGATGCAGCTTCCGGGCGGGGCATCAAAAAACAAAGTTGCGGTGGAATAGTTCCCGCTTGGGCTGGTTGAGGCCTTAAATAGGAACTATTTCACCGCAAGTTATTGAGGGGATGCCCGTCCTCTTACAGATGACGCTCCAGGAAGCGGAAGGCCAGACGAATCCAGGGACGGACGGAAACCTGCTTGTCCTCGTTGTCGACCGCGGTGTTGGCGTTGCCGAGCGAAAGGCCGTGGCCACCCTGGTCAAAGACGTGCATCTCGCATGCAACGCCCTCCTCGGCCATGCGCTGCGCAAACGGGTAGACTTGCTCAATCGGCGCCGTCTTGTCGTCCGAAACGCCCCACACAAAGGTCGGGGGCATCTGGCGCGAAACGTGCGTGGTAGGGCAAATGTCGGTCAAGTGCTCATCGGTCGCCTCGCCGCCCGTCACCATCGACAGATAGTCGTTGAGCAAATCGCGTCCTGTCTTGCCGCCCGTCTTGGGCACGCGCAGGTCGATGCGCGGATCGCGTGTCTGCATATCGCGCACATAGGCAAGGTCGAGCAACGGATAGCCCAGCACCACGGCGTCGGGACGAATATCCTCCGGACGAGCCCCAGCAAGGCCCGCGAAGGGTCCGGTCTTCCACTGCGTTGCCAATGAGGCGCAGATCATGCCGCCCGCCGAGAAACCCACAATGCACACGCGCTTGGGATCGACATGCCACTCGTCGGCGTTGGCGCGCACGGTAGCGACCATCTTGGCGAGGTCCGCCTGCGGGTGCGGAAAGCTCACGTCGCCCGTGCCACTCGTCACATAGTTGAGCACAAAGGCCTGGTAGCCGCGGTCCAAAAATGCAAACGCCACCGGGTCCTGCTCGTGCGGAGCGATATGCGTAAACCCGCCTCCGCCGCAGATAATTACCGCGGGACGGCGGCCATTGGGCTTGTCGGGCAGCGGCTCGGCACCCAGATACGTAAACGTCGCCGGGTATTCCTCGGTCGGCTCCTCGCCCCACAGCGCATGGTTCTCAATAATCATAGGTGCTCCCTCCGTGCGATTCGTGCGCACTCGTTTTTCGCACCTTAGCGTACCCCACTTGAGCCCGCGGCGCAGAAACACCCCCGCAATAAGTTGGCCTTCAACTGATATATCACAAAATCGCTGTTCAGAGCTATCGTTAGGCAGCGTAAAATAGGGGCGCTGACCGTGCTGGGAAACACGTACGAAACGTTTCCGGCAAACCACACGCGTGCAACATGCGCGCCTGATACGTTGGAGGCATCTATGGGTCTGCTCGATTCGCTCAAGTCCACGTTCACCTCGTCGGGCGAGGCGTCCGTTCCGCCCGCAGCAAGCTTCGCCACCCGCGAAGGCGTCATCTACGCCCCCGTCAACGGCGTGCTCGTCAATCTGAGTGAGGTTCCCGACGAGACCATCGCCTCGGGCATGCTCGGCCAGGGCTATGGCATCGAGCCCATTACCGGCACCATTTACGCCCCCGCCAACGGCCGTATCGGCGCCACCACCGTCACCAACCACTCCATCGGCATGATTACCGAGGACGGTCTGCGCGTGTTTATCCATGTTGGCCTGGGCACCGTGGAAATGAACGGCAAGGGTTTTGCCCGCTTTGTCGAGATGGGCGATGTGGTCAAGGCAGGCCAGCCGCTCATCAGCTTCGACCGCGAGGCCATTAAGGCCGCTGGTCACGAGGACATCGTGACCGTCATCGTCTCCGAGCTCAATCGTCTTAAGAGCATCGACCATGTCGGCGAGTCTGGAACGCTTATCGGCGGCAACCCGCTCGTCAAGCTTGGTGATCCGCTGCTGGTTGCCAAGACCAAGTAGCAGACTGCCGTCACATAACGGGTCAACCACCCGTGCATCTTTGCCGCATCTGTGTTGTTGTTTTTGCCTATGTAGAGGTTCTGAAACGTTTCTATATAGGCAGCTGAGCATCAACGCAGGTGCGGCTTTTGCGTAGCGAAGCATCGTCCCGCGGCATGTTGTTCAACCGCACGAACCCCCTTCCTTTGTCCGCGCAGAGCGCTAGACTGCTAGGTCGACATTGGAGGAAGATCGATGCAAAACACACCCACGGGCGCCGCACATGCCGCGCCTCAACGCAACCAACGCATCGTCGCGCTCGACGGGCTCCGCGCCCTCGCCATCGCCGGCGTCGTCCTATATCACCTTCGCCCCAGCCGCCTGACCGGCGGTTTTTTGGGCGTTACGCTCTTCTTTACGCTGAGTGGCTATCTCGCCACCAAAAGCATTATGCGGGCCACGGCACGCGACGGATTCTCGTACCCGCGCTATATCTGCCGCCGCATTGCGCGCATGATGCCGCCGATCGTCGTGACCATCGCGCTTACCGCCGTCGCCACCTACATCGCGGCCCCGAGCCTACTCCCTAAGGTGCAGCAGGACGCCCTGCCATCGGCACTCTTTTTGAGCAACTGGTTCTACATCTTCCGCAACGTCTCGTATTTCGCAGCTGCAGGACTCCCCTCGCCGCTCACGCACCTGTGGTTCTGCGCTGTCACTATGCAGTTCTATCTGGTATGGCCGGTCATCCTTATGGCGCTGTGCAGCAAAACCAGGTCACGCAACACCGCCATCGGCATCACGATCGCATTCGCGCTTGCATCGACGGCAGCCATGGTCCTCATGTTTAATCCCACCGCCGACACATCGCGCGTCTACTACGGAACCGACGCCCGTGCCGCCGAGCTTCTATGCGGAGCCTTAGCCGCCATCGCCGCGCCGCGTCTGCGCGAAATGCTGAGCGGTGACATCCATACCCCCGGCGCCAACAAGGGCATCTCAAAGGTCAACGCGATTTCTATCGCGTGGCTCGTTGCCGTTATAGCCGGCGCACTCATGCTGACCGGAGAGAGCGCCTGGCTCTACCGCGGCGGCTTTTTGCTGTTTGCCCTGCTCACCGGGCTCCTTATCACCTGCGTGCAAAACACGGAATGTATCGTACGTCGTCTGTTGTCGGTCAAGCCGCTCGTCTGGTTGGGACAGCGTTCGTTCTCGGTCTATCTGGTGCACTATCCCCTACTGCTTCTTATGAACCCTGCAACCCGCACTACCCGCATCGCCTGGTGGGAGCAGGTATTACAGCTTGTACTGATCCTTGCGGTAGCCGAGGTTTTCTATCGCCTCGTCGAACGTCCTTGGTCCCACAAGCCGGCCCAACAGGACAGCACGGCAAGAAAGCACGTCCTCGCACCCACCATGGTGCTCCCCGCGCTTGGCGCCGCATGCGTCGCCGCACTTGCCTTCGCGCCGCTTGACTGGGCAGGCATCGCCACCGCCCGCGCCGAGCAGCTCCGTCCCGAGCTTGCCCAGAACGCGACCTCCGCCCAGGACAACGGAGCCAACGACAAGGGTGCCGAGCCCGCATCCGGTAAAGAATCCCAGCCCAGCGACACCGCATCCGATGACGCTGCCAAGCAAAAACCCAAAGAGGGACCTATCGCCGAAAAGGTCCCCAAGAACCTTGACTGGAAGAGCTTTACCTACGACGAGGCAACCGGAACCTGCGACGCCCGCGTGCTCATGATCGGCGACTCGGTCACCGCAGGTGCCCAACCTGGCATTCAGGCGGCGCTTCCCAACGCGTACATCGACGGCGTAGTGAGCCGCCAGTTCTACACCTTCCAGGATGTCTACGCGCAGGACAGCGCCAATTACGACCCGAGTGTGGTCATTTGCGCACTTGGCACCAATGGCCTCATCCGCGACCCCCAGCAGGTGCAAGACGTGATTAATGCCGTAGGTGGCAAGCCCATCTACTTTGTGACCGTGCGCGTACCGCTCGAGCTACAGGACCGCAATAACCAGACGATTCGTGACGTCTGCGCTCAAAACGACAACGCCGGCGTCATCGACTGGAACGGTGCCTCAGAGGGCCACAGCGAATACCTCGTCGACGACGGCACACACCTCACCCAGGCGGGAATCGACACCTACGCTGCCCTCATACGCCAAGCCATCTGCGGGCACTAGGCAACGCAAAATCGGCGCTTGCGCGGTGCCCACGTCACGCCCATACATCACACCTGACGTTTTGCTACGCCCCCACTCGCGGGTTAGAATGGTTAACTGCTTGGAAATAATCCGTACAACCGTTATGGGAGGATACGTGAACCGCACCAAAATCGCGCAGCTCTATGCCGATGCCGAGTCGCTCGGCGGCCAGACCGTCACCGTCGCCGGCTGGGTCAAGTCCGTCCGCGACATGAAGAACTTTGGCTTTGTTACGCTCAACGACGGCAGCTGCTTCCGCGACCTGCAGGTCGTCATGAACCGCGAGGCACTCGACAACTACGACGAGATCGCCCATCAAAACGTCTCGGCCGCACTCATTTGCACCGGCACCGTCAAGCTGACCCCCGATGCGCCCCAGCCTTTCGAGCTTTCTGCCACCTCCATCGAGGTCGAGGGCGTCAGCGCCCCGGATTACCCGCTGCAGAAGAAGCGCGCAACCGTCGAGTTCCTGCGCACCCAGCAGCATCTGCGCCCGCGCACCAACCTGTTCCGCGCCGTGTTCCGCATCCGCTCTGTCGCGGCTGCCGCCATCCACCGCTTCTTCCAGGAGCAGGGCTTTGTCTACGTCAACACCCCCATCATCACCACGAGTGACTGCGAGGGCGCCGGCGAGATGTTCCGCGTGACCACGCTCGACCCCAAAAATCCGCCCCTCACCGAGTCCGGCGAGGTCGACTGGAGCCAGGACTTCTTTGGCAAGCATGCAAGCCTCACCGTGTCCGGCCAGCTCAATGCCGAGAACTTTGCCATGGCCTTTGGCGACGTGTACACCTTTGGCCCCACCTTCCGTGCCGAGAACTCCAACACCACGCGCCACGCCGCCGAGTTTTGGATGATCGAGCCCGAGATGGCCTTTGCCGACCTTAACGACTACATGGATAACGCCGAGGCTATGCTCAAGTACGTCCTTAAGGACGTCATGACAACCTGCCCCGACGAGCTCAATATGCTCAACAAGTTTGTGGACAAGGGTCTGCTCGAGCGCCTGGACCATGTCGCCAACTCCGACTTTGCCCGCGTTACCTACACCGAGGCCGTCGAGATCCTGGAGCAGGCCGTCGCCGCCGGTCACAAGTTTGACTATCCCGTGAGCTGGGGCATCGACCTGCAGACCGAGCACGAGCGCTTCCTGACCGAGGAGCACTTTAAGCGCCCGACCTTCGTGACCGACTACCCGGCCGAGATCAAGGCGTTCTACATGCGCATGAACGAGGACGGCAAGACCGTCGCCGCCGCCGACTGCCTGGTTCCCGGTATCGGCGAGATTATCGGCGGCTCCCAGCGCGAGGAGCGCCTGGATTTGCTCGAGGCCCGCATCAAGGACCTGGGTATGAATCCCGAGCAGTACAAGTACTACCTTGACCTGCGCCGCTACGGTTCCTGCAAGCACGCCGGCTACGGCCTGGGCTTCGAGCGCTTGGTGATGTACCTCACCGGCGTGGGCAACATCCGCGACGTCCTGCCGCACCCGCGCACCGTGGGCAACGCCGACTTCTAATCGCCATAGCGCCACCAAACGCGTTCCAGTGCCTCACGCCAGCGCCTCTCGGCAAGCCGAGAGGCGCTTTTTTCAACAGCATCCGTCAAGCTTTTGGCAAGGTTTTGGTCAGTTAGGCAGGGTTGTTGAAAACTCGACCCGCCGTTTGCCGACGGCTACCGACCGCCCAGAGCGCCCTGCACCCCTGGGAAAGCCCCGCATCCTAGGCTCCATACCGTCGCCACCCAAAACGGAGAGGACGTGGGCGCTATGACCGAAGCCGTTGTTGAAAACTACGAGACCACGACCAGGGGCTCCGCCTCGATGGCAGCCTATCGCGCCGTACGCATTCTGCAGCTCTTGAGCGAGAACACCGGCGAGGACAAGGCGCTGCTTTCCGACGAGCTGGTCGAGCTCCTCGCCCATCCCGACGACCCCGCCCGCATGCCCATCTCGGCGGCACGCCGCAGCATCTATACCTCGATATCTGCACTTCGTCACGCCGGATACGAAATCGACTATAAGCGCGGCGTGGGCTATCGACTCCTCACCCGCCCGCTTGCTGACGAAGAGATCATACGGCTCCACGGCATGGTCATGCGCAACCGATCGACGCCCATAGCCATTCGAAAGAGCATGGCACAGCACCTGGTCGCCATGGCGAGCGCCGATGTTCGCGACTATCTCGATATGCCCGAACCGGCACCGGCCGCCAACGACGCGCCCGTCAAGGCAACGCGTCCGCACGCCAAGCGTATCGACACGTGCGAGCTCGTCGAACAGGCCATCGACCATGGAACAACTGTCAGCTTTGATATCACAAATGTCCTGACCCGGGGCGAAATCGAGGTGGTGCGGATGACGGTCCGGCCCTTTGCCATCAGGCAACGCGATGGCGTCTCGTATCTGCTGGGAACGGTCTACGACACCCGAGGCGCCGACGACACTCTGCGCACCGTTGAGGTCAGCCGCATGAGAAACGTCAGCACGCGCTTGCTCGACGGCAAGAAACTCTTTGCCGCGCTAGACGAAGAAGACAGCCCCGCACCCGCGGCATAAGCCCCGTTACCGTCCGTCGTTCCTCAGCACCGCCCATCCGGTTCAGTATTAAAAAACCCGCCAGGTTATTGTAAAAATGGACATCGGCGTTACTATAGTCCCACTTGCACTTTTTCCTAGTGCAGTGTTTCCAGCAATTTTTATACTGGGGGTAATGATATGAAGGACATCACCATCAGCCGCAGGAGCCT
>CAMQPJ010000055.1 GCA_947003675.1 uncultured Collinsella sp.
TCAAGCTCGGACGGAATACGCTCCTTGGGTGCATAAACACCTTTCTCGATCGCATCCTTGATTTCGTCGTAAATCTGCTGGTAAAGCGGTGCATTTTTGGGCGCAGGCATATCTAATCACTCTTATCGAAATATTGAAATAACTAATACGTATATAACGTCTAGTTTCATGTTACCTCATATTGATAAAACGATACACCCTCCCTACCAAAAAGCGACAGCTTCATTTTGGCAGGTTTTATCTGGGCAAACGAAAGTCCCTCGAAAGCAACGGGGCTTTCGTGGGGCTCATACGGAAGGGTTGCGCCGGGCCGGTAAAATGCCAAAACCCTACTTGCCGTCGTCCTGCTGCAGGCTGTCCTGCTCACTAAGGCGCGCCTGCCTGCTGGCCATGCGCGCGGGCTTGTCGGGATCGGGCACGGCCGTGGGCATGGGCTCGTCGACATGACCGCCCCACCAGCCGCCCACAAAGTTGAGCGTGTGGAACACATTGATCACGGCGCTGGGATCAATGTCGCACACCAGCTTGATAATGTCCTGGCTCTCGTAGGTCGAGACAACGGCGTGCAGCAGGTACATCTTTTCGCGGCTGTATCCGCCAATGACCTCGGCACAGCTAATGCCATGCTGAAAATGGTCAACATAGGCGGTCATGACCTCGTCCGCCTTGCGCGTCGTGATCTGCAGCGTCACGCGGTCGTAGCGACGATAGAAGCTGTCGATGGTCTTGGTCGAAATAAACTGGAACACGATGGAGTACGCCGCCTTGTCCCAGCCAAACATAAAACCAAAGATCGCCAAGATAAAGCAGTTGAAACCAAAGATGACGCCCCAGATGGTCTTGCCCGTGTGGTTGGAGACCCACAGCGCGATAAAGTCGGTGCCGCCGGTGGATGCGCCGGACTTAAGCGCGATGGCAGCGCCCAGACCCGAGACCACGCCGCCAAAAATGATGAGCATGATCTTGTCGCCCAAAAACGGGGCAAAGTGAAAGATGTTGAGGAACAGCGACGAGAGCACGACCTGCATCATCGAGAAGATGACGAAGCGCTTGCTAATGCCGCTCCAGCATAGGAGCGCCACGGGGATGTTGAGCGCGAGCATACCGAGCGAGATGTCGATGTGAACGCCGCCGAGCGAGGTAACGCGATCAAGCAGGACCGCGACACCGGTGAGACCGCTCGGAAGCAGGTCGGCGGGCTGAATGAACGCCTGGATCAGAAATGTCTGGAGAACGGCGGAAATTGTGACCGCCACGGCAGTAATGGCGCGGCGGACGATGGTAAGGCGGCCGAGCATGAGCACGCGGTCCGTGAGCTGATCGATGGCGTTCGCCACGTAGGCTCCTTTCGAAGGCAGATGTGGTTGTGGGGCATGCCCGCGATTGTAGCATGGAGCGTGCGGGGGCGCTTCAATTCACCCTCCCTCGACAACCAAAGCGGGACCAGCAACCCCCACGACCAAAGGCCCAAATTACAAGTGAGTAGACTTTTTACGATCTGCCGAGCACACCCAAAACCGCCACCCCTGTGACCTGCGGTTTTACAAAGGAAGATATGCATTGTGCTTGGCCTGCGCCAAAAAGTCTACTCACTTAGCCCGAATCGAAGCCAAACGGATCAAAATCGAAACCAAATTGAGCCAGTCCACCGCAAAAAACGTTTGAACCCGTGCTTCTCGCGGCGGATTGACACTACAAAGCGGCCAAAATGTCGGTCAGATTATCGATAACGGCATCGGCTCGCGATTGATCGAGGTTGACGCCCTCGTGCGGACGCAGCGCCAGGACTCGGGCGCCGGAGCGCTTGCCAGCCTCGATCCCCAAAGGCGAATCCTCGATAACCAGGCACTCGGCAGACTCCACCCCCAGCGCCTCCATGGCACGCAGGTAGATCTCGGGGTCGGGCTTAAACGCACTGCACTCGTGACCGCTGATGGTGTAGTCCAGCACGTCGGCGATACCGGCAATCTCCACCAGCTCGTCGATCAGCTCGCGATAGGACGAGCTCACGATGGCACACTTCACGCCGCGCTCGTGCAGCTCGCGCATCACCGGCTCCGTCTGCTCGTTGAGCAGCTCGGCATACGGAACGGGGTGGACCGGGCTGTAGACTTGCTTGTACTCCACGCGCAGACGCTCGCGCAGCTCAACATCGTCGGGCACCAGCGCCTCCCAAATGGCAGGCTCGTTAGACCCCGAAAGATCGGGAATCTCGTCAAAGTGGAACCCCTTCTCTTCCATAAACGCCACGCGGCGACGGTTGTAGAACCACTCGGTATCGACCAGCACGCCGTCCATATCAAACAGCACTGCTTTGATCATACGCATCTCCTCCCACCTGCCAAAAAGGGACAGGTTTATTTTGGTAGGTTTTATCTGGGGCTTTGCAGCGCAACGGACACGCCCTCCCCAAAGCAAAAAGGGGACAGGGCGCAAACCCCATCCCCTCTCAACCAACCCGTAAGGTCTACTTACTTGCGATTAGTAGGAAAGCTTCCACATGTAGCGACGCATGGTCAGCGGGTGCTGACGGGCCTCGGCGATCTGGTTGCCGTACTCGCGCATAACGGCGAGGTGCAGCAGCGGGTTGAAGTAGGTGAGGACGCTAGCCGGCACAGCGTCGGCCAGGCCGTAGTCCTTGGAGTCGATCAGAGCGACCTTGGCGCCCATGCGCTTAAGGAAGGTGAGGGCGCGGGCGTCCATCGGACGGGTAGCGCCATCGGACATGAAGAAGACGTAGGGCTTACCCTCGGTGGAAACCTCGAACGGGCCGTGGAAGTACTCGCCGGTGTTGTAGGCGGCGGCGTCGATCCACTGCATCTCGGTGAACAGGAAGGCGGCGTGAGAATAAGCCATCTTCTCGGAGGCACCGGAAGCCATGAAGTAGATCATCTTGTCATCCTTGAAGTCCTCGGCGAACTTCTTGGCGAGCTTCTTGCAGGACTGAGCGGCGTTCTCGCAGAGCTCGAAGACGTTGGTGAGGCCGGTGATCATGTCCTCGTAGTGGTCATAGCCCTCGGTCTGCTGAAGGATCTCGACAGCAAGAGCGATGGCGTAGCCGGGCTTCTCGCACTTGGCAGCGAAGTTGGCGTGGAAGCCGTGAACGATGACGTAGTCAGCGTCGACGGTCAGAGCGGAGCCAGCCTTGTTGGTGAGGGAGACGACCGGGCAGTTGTGCTTCTTGGCGGTCTTGTTGGCCTCGACGGTCTCGGGCGTGGAGCCACCGAGGGAGCAGGTGATCACGAAGGTGTGCTCGTTGACCCAGGAAGGCGTGTCGTAGTTGAACTCGTTAGCAGTGAAGATCTGAACGTTCAGCTTGTCCGTGTTGTTGGCCAGGAAGTACTTGGCGGGGTAAAGGTCGGACATGGAGGCACCGCAGCCGACGAAAGCGACGCTGTGGATCTCGTGGTTGGACAGGACGTCAGCGACGATCTGCTTAGGGAGGTTAAGGTCGATCTCGTACATCTGACACATTCCTTTCAATTTTTGCGGCGCCACATTGCCGGGCGCTCGCAGGGTTACTGTGGTTTGGACCGAGTCGCCGGCCCGTTGAGGATGCGACAAAGGGACTGTCCCATTGTCGCATTTTGGGGATGGAAGCCTGCCTGGGGTATGGGATGCCAGGCAGGCCCCCGGGGGAAAGCGGTTAGGCGCTTAGTCGCGACTAAGCCAGGATGCCGACCGCGGAGAGGGCGATGCCGCCCACAATGGCGATCACGAGAAGCCAACCGGTGTTGACGTTCTTCTTGATGAGCCAGTACATAAGGCCGGTGAGGCCAAGGGAGATCATCTGGGGCATCATGCTGTCCAGGATGTCCTGGATAACGACGGTGCCGTCAGCGAACTGCAGCGGGGTGGTGGCGCCGATCAGCGTGGCGATCATGCCGCCCACGGACATAAGACCCACGATGCCGCAGACATACATGAGCTTCTCCATGAGGTCGCCGCCCTGAAGCTTGCTCAGGTACTCGTGGCCGCCCTGATAGCCCATCTTGGCTGCGAACCAAGTAATCAGCACGGAGGGGACGATGGAGATGAGAAGGGCCAGGATCGGGCCCATGATGGAGCCCTGCTGAGCCAGCTGAACGCCCAAGCCAAAGGCGATAACGCGGATGGTGCCCTGGAAGAAGGAGTCACCGATGCCGGAAAGCGGGCCCATAAGGGAGGTCTTGACCGCGTTAATCGAATCGGGGTTGAAGTTCTCGGGATCCTTGGCGTACTCCTCCTCCATGGAGGCGGCGAGGCCCAGGATGAAAGCGCTCGTCTGCGGGGTGCAGTTGTAGAACGCCATGTGACGGTGGTAAGCCTCTTTCTTAGCAGCAAGCTGCTTGGGGTCGGACTCGTCCGGATAGAGGCGATCGAGCGTGGGAACCATACCGTAGAGGAAGCCCATGTTCATCTGACGCTCGTAGTTCCAAGAGGCCTGGATGGCCCAGGAGCGCCAGAAGAACTGGCTGACCTTCTTGTTCAGGGACACGTCCTTGGTTGCGGTTGCCATAGTGTGTTCCTCCTTAGTCTTCGTCGTCTTCGAGCGGATCGTAGTCGGAATCGACACCGGCGGCTGCATGGGAACCGTTGAACTTGAAGCCCATGAAGACGACAGCCAGGCACACACCGATCAGAGCGACCGCGATGACGGACAGGTTGAGGTAAGCGGCGAGCAGGAAACCGATGAACAGGAACGGAGTCATACCCTTCTTGATCATCATGGTGAGCAGCAGGGCCAAGCCGTAGGCGGTCATGATCTTGGTCGAAACGTTAAGACCAGTGGACAGCCACTCGGGAACCATGTTGACGATGGCCTGAACCAGGTCGGTGCCAACAAAGACGGCGAGGAAGATCGGCAGGAAGTACATGATGGCGTACAAACCGGAGCCGGCGCAGATGTGCATACGGTAGGCGGTCTTGAACTTTCCGTTATCAATCGCGTTATCTGCCACATGGGTGAGGACGGCGATGATGGAACGGAACACGATGCCGAGGAGCTGACCCAGGACGGCGACCGGGATGGCGATCGTCATGGCGGTCTCGGCGGAAGCATCGGTCAGGCACGCAAAGGCAGCGGCCACGATGCCGCCCAGGACCATATCGGGCGGAACGGCGGCGCCGACCTGCACCAGGCCCATGGACACGAGCTCGACGGCGGCACCGACGGCAAGGCCGGTGGGCACATCGCCCAACAGCAGACCGACGAGCGTAGCGCCAACGAGGGGCTGCTCGAAGTTAAGACGACCGAGCAGGCGGGAGTCCCACATGCAGAACACGCCGACGAGGCCGACGAGCACCGCACTGATGAACGTATTCATACCCTTCTCCTTTCAGTCAGGCAAAAGCCTGGTTGATTACAGCTTGGCGTCGATGTCGACGCTCTGATACGTAGGGGTCTGCTGGACGTAGAGCTTGATGCCCATGTCGAGCAGCTGGTTGACGTCGGCCTTCTGGGTGGCGTCAAGGAAGACGGAGCTGTCCTTGCCGCCGACCTGATCGGCACCGTCGTGGTTGGCGGTGGCACCCAAGTTGATGGCGTCGAGCTTGTAGCCCTGGCAGAACTGCAGCATCTCGGCCGTGTTGCCAAAGACGAACATGACGCGCTCGCCGAGGGTGTTGAGCTTGTCCATCTTGGCGAGGGCACGCTCGACGGTGAAGACGTTCAGGCGCACGCCCTGGGGCTTGGCCAGCTTAAGAGCGCCCTTCTTGATGTCATCGTTGGCGGCAGCGTTGTCGACGACGATGATGCGCTCGGCCTGGACCTTGGTGGTCCAGGTAAAGACGACCTGGCCGTGCAGCAGACGGTAGTCAAGGCGTGCGAGGACGATCTTGGCGGGACCGGAGCTGTGACGGGGCGCCTTGGCCTTCTTGGCGGGAGCCGCGGCAGCCTCGACCGGTGCGTTGGGGTTGGTCAGACCGGTGCGGGCCTCGTTGATGAGGGCTGCGAGCTCGGCACCCTTGACGGGGACGGGGCTCATAGCGAGCGTGAGCGCCAGCGGGATGTTGAAACCGCTGACAACCGTGAACTTCGTGCCGTTCTTGGAAAGCTCGACCATGTTGTTGTTGACCGAGCTGCCGAGCATATCGGTCAGCACATAGACGGTGTCGTCCGCGTTGAACGTGGCGATCATGGCGTCCACCTTATTGGTGATGGGCTCCTTGTCGTCACGAGCAAGCGACACGACGTGGACGTTCGACACGTCGCCGAGAACCATCTCGAGCGTGTCTTTGGCACCTGCGGCCAGGCCGCCATGAGATGCGAGAATGATCTGATTCATCTTGCCTCCTCCTTTTCGTTATGGTCATTATAACGTCTTATACGTTGCTTATATTGCTAATTAGTATAAAGACCGTTCGCGGGTGAAAATCGACCGTTGACGGGTTTAACGTACTTGAAACGTTGGGGTTGGATAGGCCGGTGCTGGCTGGATAACCCCAGGTCAGACCCTGCGCGCAATCCTCTATCGTACGAAGTACCAGGGGCTTTCCTGCACGGTGGGTTCCAGCGCGATGCCGGTACGCTCCTTAAACAGATCCATGTCCTGCGATTTCTCCGTCCACCACGCGTTGGGCTTAAAGGTCATGCTCTCAATGACATGACCGACAAACACGCTGTTGCGCAGCTTAGAGAAGTCGGTGTTCATAATCAGGATGGACGCGAGCACCAGCACGATGCCCAGGACTTTGATCGCGCCGGCGGGCTCGGCGTAGACACCAATGCCCAGCAGTACGGTGACGACCGTCTCGAATGACATTACGACGGGAACTTTCGATGTCTCGAGCCCCATGGACAGACCCTGCATATATAAGATGTAGGCCACAGCTGTGGGGATAAGTCCAAAGCCAAGGAACAGCAGCAGCAGCTGTGGCGACATTGCCGCGGCGATATCCGGCCACGGAGCCGCGATAGCCGCCATAACCGCACCGCCAAAAACAAAGCCCCAAAACGTGACAGCCAGCGGGTGGACCGTCTTGGTTGCTATCCGGCTAAACACCGCGAGCGACGCACCACAAAGGCCTGCAATCACGCCCGACGTGACGCCCCAAACCGAAAAATGGAAACCGGAAAGGTCGCCATTGGTCACTGCAAGCACGCAGCCAACGATGTTAAAGACAATGGCAACGAGCTTGTTGGGGGTCACGTCCTCGCGATAAAGCACGCGGCCGAGCATGACGCCAAACACCGGCGAGGTGTAGAGCAGCACCGAGGCCGTGGACATGCCCACCTCGCCCATGCACTCGTAATAGCAGGTGTTGGCGGCGGCCAAACCGACGATACCGACAAGCGCGCAGGGAACAAGCTCTTTAGGGCTTGCCTTGAACAGTGCCAGCGGACCCTGAGCCACGGTAGACCCCTCACCCGGACGGCAGCCCATAAACATCAGGACCGGCGCCAAGATAAGCGCTCCGACCAACAAGCGAAAGGCAGCCATGCTCTGGGACGAAACGCCCATGGCCGAGATGCCGTTTACAAAGATTCCGATGCTGCCCCACATAAGCGCGGCGA
>CAMQPJ010000056.1 GCA_947003675.1 uncultured Collinsella sp.
TCCTCGCTGGGGAGGTCGAACATCGTCTGCTGCAGCACGTCCTCGCAGATGGCGCGCAGACCGCGGGCGCCGGTCTTGCGGGCAAGCGCCATGCGGGCGATCTCGTGCAGGGCGGCGTTCTCAAACTCAAGATCGACGTCCTCGAGCTGGAACATCTTGCGGTATTGACGCACCACGGCGTTCTTGGGCTCGGTCAGGATCGACACCAGGTCGTCCTCGTCGAGCGCCTGCGTCTGGGTGACGACGGGCGTACGGCCCACGAACTCGGGGATCATGCCAAAAGCGTTGAGGTCCTGCGGGAGCACCTGACGCAGCAGGTCGTTCTCGTCGACCGAGGTGGGGCCGGCGATCTCGGAGTTAAAGCCCACGCCCTTGTTGCCCACGCGATCGGCAATGATCTTATCCAGACCCACAAAGGCACCGCCGCAGATAAACAGGATGTTGGTCGTGTCGATCTGTAGCAGCTCCTGCTGGGGATGCTTGCGGCCGCCGGTGGGCGGAACGCTGGCAACCGTGCCCTCAAGAATCTTAAGCAGTGCCTGCTGAACGCCCTCGCCCGAAACATCACGGGTGATGGAGAGGTTCTCGGCCTTGCGTGCGATCTTGTCGATCTCATCCACGTAGATGATGCCAACCTGTGCGCGCTCGATATCGCCATCGGCGGCGTTGATGAGCTTGAGCAGGATATTCTCCACGTCCTCGCCCACGTAACCGGCCTCGGTGAGCGCGGTGGCGTCGGCGATGGCAAACGGCACCTCGAGGATGCGCGCGAGCGTCTGGGCCAGCAGGGTCTTACCGGTACCAGTGGGGCCGAGCAGCAGAATATTAGACTTGGCGAGCTCCACCTCGTCCATGTCATCGTCAAACTGGGCGCCCATGCCCGATGCCTCGTCAAGGGCGGACACCGCGGCGCCGCCCTCGATCACGCGACGGTAGTGGTTGTACACGGCCACCGACATGGCGCGTTTGGCGTCCTCCTGGCCCATAACATAGGCCGAAAGCTCGTCATAGATCTCGTGCGGCGTCGGCACGTGCGTGATGACCTGACGGTCGTCCTCGAGCTCAAAGCCCTCGGCCTCGGGGTCAACGGCGGGCTGGGACGCAGCCTGGCCGTGGTCGTTGAGGAAACCCGGGAGATTGCCGTTGCGGGCGGCGTCCATAAAGTCCGAAGCCAACGACTCCTCAAGGATCTCGGAGCAGGCGGCGACGCACTCGTCGCAGATAAAGATGTTGGTCGGGCCCTTTACGAGACGACGGACCTGGCCCTGCTCTTTTCCGCAGAAGGAGCAGCGGATGGGGTTGCCGTTCTCGTCAAAGTTGTCCTGCATGTTACCTGCCATCCTAGGCGTCCTTCGCGGCAAGATCGCGCGAGGTGACGATACGGTCGATCAGGCCGTAGTCGAGGGCCTCGGCAGCGGTCAGGTAGTTGTCGCGCTCGGTATCGGCCTGGACCTTCTCGATGGGCTGGCCCGAGGCGTCGGACAGGATCTGGTTGAGCTCGCGACGGGTCTTCTTGATCTCCTCGGCCACGATCTCGATCTCGGTCTGCTGGCCCTGGGCACCGCCACTGGGCTGGTGAATCATGACCTTGGAGTGCGGCAGGCAGAAGCGCTTGCCCTTGGCGCCAGCCGAAAGCAGCACGGCGGCCATAGACGCGGCCATACCGACGCAGATGGTGGAGACCTGCGGCTTAATGAAGTTCATAGTGTCCAGAATCGCCAGACCGGAGTAGACCTCGCCGCCGGGCGAATTGATGTAGAGCGAGATATCCTTCTCGGCATCCTGGCTCTCAAGATGCAGCAGCTGGGCAACGACCAGGTTGGCGCTGACGGAGTTGATCTCCTCGCCCAAGAAGATGATGCGGTCGTTGAGCAGGCGCGAATAGATATCGTAGCTGCGCTCGCCGCGCGGCGTCTGCTCGATAACGTATGGCACGAGGGCGGAATCGAACTTAGCGATCATACGCATCTCCATTTCTCTTACGGACCAATAGTGGTTCTAGACAAACGTACGGTGCCCGCATGCTATGCATTGGCTGGCACCGTACGAAGCAACCGGATAACCGGCTTATAACTTTACCCTATCACGGGCGCATCCATGCGCTCGCGGAAAAGGTGGCGAGAATTACTCGGCGTCCTTGGCAGTCTCATCGACCTCGGTCACCTTGGCGTTCTCGACCAGGTGATCGACGGCCTTGGAGCGACGGATGGACTCGCGGACGGCAGGCATGCGGCCATCGGCAATGAACTCGGCCTTGGAAGCCTCGACGTCCTTGACGCCGGCCTTCTCGAACTCGGCGTTGATGTCGTCCTCGGTGACCTCGATCTTGAGCTCACGGGCGAGGGCGTCGAGCGCCAGGGACTCACGGGCAACGTCGTTGGCCTGCTTGTGTAGGTCGCCGATGAACTGCTCCATGGTCAGGCCGGAAGCGGGCAGCCAGGTGTCCAGCGTCATGCCGCGGGCAGCGAGGTTGGACAGGAAGTTCTGACCAAGCTCCTCAAAGACGGACTGCTCATAGTCGGCGTCCATCTCGTCGAGCTGCAGACGCTCGGCGAGAGCGGAGACGCAACGGTTCTCCTTCTCGGCCGGGAGGCGGGAAGCCTTGTCCTGCTCGATCTCGAGCTTGATGGCGTCGCGCATAGCGTCGATGCTGTCGAAGCCAAAGTCGGACTTGACGAGCTCGTCGGTGAGCTCGGGGGTGTTGCGGACCTTGATGCCCTTGACGGTGACCTCGACGGTGTGGGTCTCGGCCTCCTCGCCCTCCTCGACCTCGTCGGTCCAGGTGACGGTCTTGACGTCGTCAACGTTGGCACCGATCAGGGCCTCGTTGAACTCCTTGGGGTTGCTGTCGCTACCGGCGATGAGCATGCGGCCCTCGGCAGCGAAGTTGTCGGCGTTCTCGACGGCCTTGAGGTCGACGGTGACGTAGTCCTCGGCCTCGACGGCGCGACCCTCGACGTCCTCGAAGGTGGCACGGTAGTTGAGGAGCATCTCGACCTGGTTGTTGATCTCGGACTCGGTGACCTCCGCGGGGGGCATCTCGATCTCGACGGCGTCGAAGGAGGAGAGCTCGGCAGCAGGACGCAGGGAGAACTCGACGGTGTAGGTGTAGTCCTCGTGATCCTTGGCGAGGTCGAGCTCCTTGTAGTCACCGCTCTTGGTGGGGACGATGTCCAGCTCGTTGAGGACGACGGGCTCGTTGGCGGCGATCAGGTCGTTGGTGGCCTGAGCGAGGGTAGCCTCGGCGCCAAGAGCAGAGTCGATGACCGGACGGGGAGCCTTGCCGGCGCGGAAGCCCGGGAAGCGGTACTTCTTGGCGGTGTCCTTGTAGGCCTTCTTGATCGCGGCGTCGACGTCGGCGGCCGGGATGGTGACCGTAGCGGTGAGCTTGGCGTCCTTGACGTCAGAAGCGGTGATGTTCAACACGTTCCTCCTCATACTGCCCAGCTTATCTGAGGTGCTGGTACCTTTATGCAAAAAAGAGTCGCGACGGCGGGAGCCGACGCAGGTGCGTTGGTGCGGGCGAAAGGACTCGAACCTTCACGGGAATCCCACCAGAACCTAAATCTGGCGCGTCTACCAATTCCGCCACGCCCGCATGAGCGCACAGACTAGGAATGATAGCAGATACGAACGGCAAGCGCACGCACACGTTTTACAGGCTCACGACCTCACCACGAGTGCAAAAGGCGGGACGAGTTGCCCCGCCCCGCCCATTACGACTTGTTCGCTGACCCGCTACTCCCCCAGCAGGGCCTTCTCGGGCGTGATCGGCAGCGAGCGGACCTGGTGGCCGGTGGCATGTGCGACGGCCGAGGCCACGGCGGCGAGCGGCGTGTTGATGACGACCTCGCCGATCGATTTGGCGCCAAACGGGCCCGTCGGCTCGTAGCTCGGCTCAAAGGCCACGCGAATGCTGCCGATATCCAGGCGCGTGGGCAGCTTGTAGCTCATAAAGTTGCCGGTGCGCAGGCGGCCGCGGTCGTCGTGCTCGACGATCTCGTAGAGCGCGTGACCGATGCCTTGGGCAATGCCGCCCTCGGCCTGGACGCGCGCGAGCGCCTCGTTGATCACGGTGCCGCAGTCAACAGCAGCGGCGTAATCCACCACGGTCACCTTGCCAGTGGCCTTGTCGACCTCGACCTCGGCAATACCGGCCATAAACGGCGGAGGCGAAACGGGCAGGCAGGCAGAGGCGTGCGAGGTCAGCGCGTCGCCACCCTCGATGTTCTTGACACACAGGTTGGCAAAGTCGCGCAGCGTAAGGTAGCGACCGCGCTCGCGAGCGGCGCGCTCGTCGGACAGGCGCACGTACTGGCCGTCGAAGACCACATCGGCGGCGTCCACGTCCCACATCTGGGCGGCCTTGGCGCAAATCTTCTCGCGCAGCTCGGTCGCGGCGTTCTTGGCGGCAAGGCCCGTCACGTACGTACCCGAGCTCGCGTACGAGCCGGCGTCGAACGGCGACACATCGGTGTCCACGCCGCGCACCACTATCTGCGAGCTCTCAACGCCCAGCTCCTCGGCGGCAATCTGCGCCAGGATCGTGTCGACGCCCATGCCGTTATCGGTGGCGCCGGTGCCGATGGTAATAAAGCCGTCCTCTTCCAGGCGCATGTCGATGCCAGCGATGTCCACGTTGGAGATGCCCGAGCCCTGCATGGTGAGCGCGCAACCCAGAGCGCGCACGCGGTCGCCCAGGTCCACGGCCAGCGGCTTGTCGCGCCAACCGATCATGTCCATCGCACGCAGCAGGCAGCGGTCGAGCGCGCAGGCGTTGAGTTTCTCGTTGTAGTACTGCGGCATGACCTCGCCCTCGCGCACGATGTTCTTAAGGCGCAGGTCGGCGGGGTCCATGTGCAGCATGTCGGCGAGCTCGTTGACGGCACTCTCCACGGCAAACTGGCCCTGGGTAGCACCGTAGCCGCGATACGCGCCGCCGCGGTTGGTATTGGTGTAGACGGCGTCCCAGCTAAAGCGGCTCGCCTTCACGTGGTTGTAGATGGGCAGACTCTTGTGGCCCGAGAGGCCAATCGTCGTGGTGGCGTGCTCGCCGTACGCGCCGGCGTTGGACAGCGTATGCAGGTCGATGGCCGTGATGGTGCCGTCATTCATGGCGCCCAGCTTAACGGTCATCTGCATCTGGTGGCGCGAATTGCCCGCGGTGATAGTCTCCTCACGGGTGTAGCAGCAGTAGCTCGGACGGCCGGTCTGCTGGGTGACGAACGCAACGAAGATCTCGCAGCAGCCCGTCTGCTTGGAGCCAAAGCCGCCGCCGATGCGCGGCTTAATGACCTGCACCTGCGACTGCGGAATGTCGAGCGACTGCGCGACCATGCGACGCACGTGGAAGGGCACCTGCGTGGAGGTGGTCACCGAGATGCGCCCGAACGCGTCGGTCGTCGCGAAGGCGCGGAAGGTCTCCATGGGCGCGGTCTGCGTGGCCTGGCTGGTGTAGGTGCGCTCAAAGACGATATCGCTCTGGGCGAAGGCCTCGTCCAGGTCGCCATAATCGCTGGTACCGCTGCAAACCAGGTTGCGAGCAACGTCGCCGCCCTGCGGGAACATAAAGGTCACGTCGCCCTCAGGGTGGACTACGATGTCGTTATCGAGTGCCTTGGTAAAGTCGAGCAGCGGCTCGAGCACCTCGTAGTCGACCTTGATGAGCTTGAGCGCCTTGTCGGCGGCCTCCTCGGTCTCGGCAGCGACAATCGCCACCTCCTCGTTTTGATAGCGCACAAGGTTCTCGAGAATCAGGCGGTCGTAGGGACTCGGCTGCGGATAACTCTGGCCGGCGATGGTAAAGCGGCGCTTGGGCACATCCTCGTAGGTGTAGACGCCCACAACACCGAGCACCTTCAGGGCGCGCGACGTGTCGATAGAGCGAATCTTGGCGCGAGCATACGGGCTGCGCTTGAGTTTGACGATGAGCGCGCCGGCGGGCACCATATCGCCCGTGTAGACGGGACGGCCCTCGAGCAGGGCCTTCGAGTCCTTCTTGGGCTGCTTGTGAGTGATCTGCTTGTAAGAGACACCGTCGCAGCTGGTGTCGTTGACCGGCAGCTCGGGCATCTCAAAGCCCACCTGTACGCCAGACTCGTTGAGGAATCGAACGATGGCGCGCAGCTGGCTCTCGTAGCCGCTGCAACGGCAGAGGTTGCCGGCCAGCTGGCGCGAGAGCTCCTCGCGCGTGGCGACGAGGCTCGGGTCCTCCTTGGCGGCGCGGGCGAGCGCCAGCACGTTCATGATGAGGCCGGGGGCGCAAAAACCGCACTGCTCGGCACCTTCGGCAGCCATTGCGCGGGCCAGTGCCTCGGACTCGGCCTTGAGGCCCTCGAGCGTGGTGATGGTATGTCCCTCAACACGCGCGGCGGGAACCGAGCAGCTCAGCACCGGGTCACCGTCGAGCCACACCGTGCACAGGCCGCAATTGGTGGTCTCGCAGGCACAGCGCACCGACGCACAACCCTGTTCGCGCAGCAGCGCAAAGAGCATGGTGTCGGGGGCAATCTGAACCTTGACCTTGCGGCCGTTGAGCGTAAAGGAAAGATCGATGAGTTTGGCAGCCATTAGCGCACCTCGCTAGAATCGACGCCGGGCACGCGGCGGCAGGAATACTCGTCCGTGGCAAACTTAGGAATCTGCACGCCCTCGAGCTCGTGCGCAAGCGCGGCCGAAAGCTCGATGCCGGCGGCGCGACGCACAGCCTGGACGGCAAGCGGGGCCGAGATGCGGCGGCGGTAGTCGGCCGAGCCCCACAGGTTGGTGCCGTAGCTCAGCGCGCGCACAGATGCGGCCAGGGCGCGAAGCTCGTCCTCGGAAGGCTGCTCGGCAGTAAGGCCGCATGCCTCGCCCTGCAGCAGGGTCGCACGCAGCGGGCGGGCACCCACAGTGACATGCCAGCTGTTGTTCCACCAGGCGGCGGTGACGTTTAAGGAGGGGAAGTCGGTCGCGGCCTTGCGTACGGCCTCATAGCTTGCGCGGTAATCGTGCTTAACGACCACCACGTGCTCGATCACGTCGCGCACGTAGCCCATGTCAACGAACTCCGCGAGTGGCACACGGCCGGCGCCCGTCAGCTCAACATAGGAATCAAGCGCGAGGAAGGCGGAGAGAACGTCCGAGAAGCCAAAGCGGCCGTAGATGCTGCCGCCCACCGTGGCGGTATTGCGCAGCTGCACGCCTACAATATCGTGGACGGCGAACTCAAAGACATTGTTGACAAGCGCGTTGAGCCCGGCATGACGCTCGAGCTGGCGCAGGGTGCACATGGCACCGATGCGAAACTCGGTCTCGGTCTCCTCGATCTGATCGAGTCCGCAGGCCGAAAGGTCAATCGCCGTCGCCACGCGACGCGAACCCAGGCGCATCCAGATGCCGCCGCCCACAATCTTGTTGTTGCGGTTCTTCTGTAAGAGCTCATAGGCTTCGGCCGCGTTTCCAACACGGACGTAGGTACCGAACTTGAGCACGTTCTCCCCCATCTCT
>CAMQPJ010000057.1 GCA_947003675.1 uncultured Collinsella sp.
TCTGGGCATTTTGAAACCGGAGGTTTATTCGTAAGATGCCCGACGACCGTAACGATAACAATTCCCAGACTCCCCGGGAGCCTAAGATCCCGGGGGTGCCCGGAGGCAAGAAGCCCACGCGTACGGGCTGGCTGTATTTTATTTTGGCTTGCGCGCTTCTGGGCTACGCCTTCTTTAACATGGGCTCCGGCTTTGCCAATTCCAGCAATACCGTAAAGCTCGCAACGAGCGAGATGGTCAACGCCATTAAGCAGGATCGCGTCGAAGATTTGACCTATACGGTTCAAGACGGAAGCGTGACGGGTCATTACTGGAAGACGAAGAAGGACAAGGGCGATACGAGCGAGCTCAAGGGCTTCTCCTCGACCTATGTCGGCTCCGATTCGCTCGCCGAGCTTATGGCGGAGCACCCCGATACCAAGTACATCGTCAACACCAATGACCCCGATTTTTGGGGCGACTTGGCGATGAGCGTGCTTCCGACGATTGCCCTGATCGCCATCATGTTCTACTTTATGCGCCAGATGATGGGCGCCAACAACAGGAACATGCAGTTTGGCAAGACCAACGCCAAGACCAACGAGGCCACGCGCCCCAAGGTCAAGTTTGAAGACGTTGCCGGCGTGGACGAGGCAGTCGAGGAGCTCGAGGAGATTCGTGACTTTTTGAGCGATCCGGATCGCTATCGCAAGCTGGGCGCCAAGATCCCGCGTGGCGTGTTGCTGGTGGGCCCTCCGGGCACCGGTAAAACGCTGCTGGCCAAGGCTGTTGCCGGCGAGGCGGGCGTGCCGTTCTTTAGCATCTCGGGTTCCGACTTTGTCGAGATGTTCGTGGGTGTCGGCGCCAGCCGTGTGCGCGACCTCTTTAAGGAGGCCAAGTCCCAGGCCCCGTCGATCATCTTCATCGATGAGATCGATGCTGTGGGACGTCAGCGCGGAGCTGGCTTGGGCGGCGGTCACGACGAGCGCGAGCAGACGCTCAACCAGCTGCTGGTCGAGATGGACGGTTTTGAGGAGAGCGAGTCGGTCATCCTGATCGCTGCAACCAACCGTCCTGACATCCTGGATCCGGCGTTGCTGCGCCCCGGTCGTTTTGACCGTCAGGTTACGGTTGACCGTCCGGATGTGAAGGGCCGCGAGCAGATCTTGCGCGTGCATGCCGAGAACAAGCCGATGGACGAGGACGTGAAGTTTGAGAAGCTCGCCCAGATGACCGTTGGCTTCACCGGCGCCGATCTGGCAAATCTGCTCAACGAGTCTGCGCTGCTGGCTGCCCGCCGCCATCGTTCCGTGATCTCGATGGACGAGGTCGAGGAATCGATGGAGCGCGTGATTGCCGGACCGCAGCGCAAGGGTCGCGTGATGACCGAGGCCGAGCGCACCACGATTGCCTACCACGAGAGCGGCCACGCTTTGGTGGGTCACATCCTGGAGCACTCCGATCCGGTTCACAAGATCTCGATCGTCAGCCGCGGCCAGGCTTTGGGTTACACGCTGCAGCTTCCGCAGGAGGATCACTTCCTCAAGACCAAGAACGAGATGCTTGACGAGCTTGCCGTGTTCTTGGGCGGCCGCGTTGCCGAGGAGCTCATGTGCGACGACATCACGTCGGGCGCGAGCAACGATCTGGAGCGCGCGACCAAGATGGCGCGCGAGATGGTCACGCGCCTGGGCATGAGCGAGGAGCTTGGAACGCAGGTGTTTGGTGAGGCGCAGCATCAGGTATTCCTGGGCCGCGACTACGCCGATCACCAGGATTACTCCGAGGAGACGGCGCGCCGCATCGACATCGAGGTCCAGCGCATTATGCGTGAGGCCCATCGTCGTGCGGTCGAGATTTTGGATGCCCGTCGCGACCAGCTCGATTTGATGGCCAAGGTGTTGCTTGAGCGCGAGACCGTCGAAGGCGACGCCGTGAATGCCCTGCTCGACAACGAGTGGGACGCCTACCTTGAGCGCGAGGGCGATATCCTGGCGGCCAAGGAGGAGCGCAATGCCAAGGCGGCCGGCATGCCGACCAAGAAGCGTGCGCCTCGTATGAGCGAGGAGGAGCTGGCGGCCGATGCCGCGGCATTTGCGCAGGCGGCCATGCAGGAGGATGCCGAAGCCGCATCCGATGATGCCGGCGATGACTGTGCCGTCAATGCCGGTGCCGACACCGACGCCGACAAATAGCCTTTGTGGCGAAAGCCTCTGCGGGGAAACCTGCGGAGGCTATTTCTTTTGAGCGATATGGGGCCATCTGTTGATTGGGGACAGACTTAAATGAGCGTTTTCACGCATTTAAGTCTGTCCCCAATCAACATTGCTGCGGCACTTTGCTCAACTAAAGCGTACAATAGCGCCTATGCGAAAGGGGAACAGATGATCAACGAAACTATGTATGCTCGCGGTGCAGAGAGCTCCATCATCCGCGAGATTTTTAGCTATGGCCTTGAGCGCAAGGCGCAAATCGGCGCGGAAAACGTATTCGATTTCTCGCTGGGCAACCCGAGCGTTCCTGCTCCCGCTGCCGTCGCGGAGTCCATCAAAAAGGCGCTTGAACTGCCGAGCGAGCAGCTGCACGGATACACGCCTGCACCGGGCCTGCCGCAGTGCCGTGCCGCCGTGGCTGAGTCGCTCAACCGTCGTTTCGGTACGAGCTATGAGGGCAAGGACGTCTTTATGACGGTAGGTGCGGCGGCCTCGCTCACCTGCACGCTCAACGCCGTTACCAATCCGGGTGACGAGGTCATCGTTATCGCCCCGTACTTTCCGGAGTATCGCGCGTGGATTGAGAAGGCCGGCTGTACGTGTGTCGAGGCGCTCGCCGATGAAGATACGTTCCAGCTGAGCGTGGATAACGTGCTCAAGGCCATTACCGACAAGACGGTAGCTGTCATCATTGACTCGCCGAATAACCCGACCGGCGCCGTGTACGCGCGCGACACGTTGACATGCCTGGCGAATGTTCTGCGCGAGGTCAACGCCAAGCGAGATCCCGAGAATCCGATTATGCTGATCTCGGACGAACCGTACCGTGAGATTGTGTATGGCGCCGAAGTGCCCTGGGTGCCTTCAATCTATGAGCACACTGTCGTGTGCTACTCGTATTCCAAGTCCCTTTCGCTACCGGGTGAGCGTGTGGGTTGGATTTTGGTCCCCAATACCAATCCCCAGGCTGCTCGCCTGATGCCAGCCGTTGCCGGTGCCGCCCGCACGCTGGGGTTCGTGTGCGCACCGGCCCTCTTCCAGCGTGTAATCATCGACTGCATTGATGAACCGAGCGATGTTGAGGCCTATGCGCGCAACCGCACCGCGCTTACCGACGCACTAACGGAGTACGGCTACACCTATGTTGAGCCGGATGGTGCATTCTACCTGTGGGTGAAGGCGCTGGAGCCCGATGCGAATGCGTTCTGTGAGCGCGCGAAGAAGTATGAGCTGCTTGCGGTGCCCTCGGACAGCTTTGGCATGCCTGGTTGGTTCCGCCTGGGCTATTGCGTGAGTTATGAAACGATTATCAATTCGCTACCCGCTTGGAAACAGTTGGCGGACGAGTATCGTTAAAAGTAAAGCGCTCTGCTTACAATGTTTTACGTGAAACGGGGTTTGGTGTTAAGCCAGGCCCCGTTGTCTGTGCCGTTGTGTGGTTGGGATGAAGTGGTTTTACGACTGCTGAAAGCTATGCGTACAATGAATATACGCGACGGCCACACCGGATAAGGAGACCCGATGCCCTACCTTCTTTCTTGTGATATTCATACTCATACGCTGTTCTCCGCGCATGCGTACTCAACCATTGAGGAGAACGTCTATTGGGCAGCCGAACGTGGTCTGCAGGTGCTTGGTTCTGCGGACCACCTGAGCTCGATGGTTACGGCCTGCCCCAATGACCTGCGTAGTTATCAGTTCTTTATCAATCAGGATATATGGCCGCGCATTTGGAGCGGTGTGTTGGTGCTGCGCGGCGCCGAGGCCGATATCGTTTCGCTGGACGGCAGCTTGTTTGGCGAGGACATTCCCGTGTCGCTCGATATTGCCGGCGATTCGTACAGTCACCAGCATCCGCTGTTCGATTTGGTGACGCGTAATTTGGATTATTTGGTGGCAAGCGTGCATAACCCGCAGTTTGCCGAAGGCGCGACGCTCGCCCAAACAACTCAGATGTATATCAATGCCCTGGAGCATCCCAAGGTGTTCATGCTTGGGCATACGGGTCGTTCGGGCGTGCCGTTCGATATCGATGAGGTGCTGCTGGCGGCCAAAGCCAAGCACAAGATCATTGAGATCAACAACCATAGTCTTGAGCACGGTACCGACACTGAGCATTGGGCCGTATGCCGCAAGATTGCCGAGCGCTGCGCCGAGCTGGGCGTGGGTATTGGTGTGTCGACCGATGCCCACATTGGTATGGCCATTGGCAAGCTCGAGCACGCCCGCAAGTTGCTCGACGAGATTCACTTCCCGCTGG
The DNA here is from genome assembly GCA_947003675.1 of uncultured Collinsella sp. Classification (GTDB taxonomy): domain Bacteria; phylum Actinomycetota; class Coriobacteriia; order Coriobacteriales; family Coriobacteriaceae; genus Collinsella. The sequence continues at coordinate 4,453 of CAMQPJ010000057.1, forward strand.
ACCTGATCGTGACGCGCGACCGCGAGACGCTGCTGCGCGAGATGGCGGCAGCCGGCGTATGCGACCTGCGCAAGGGGATGTAACGAGACTCATATGTCCAACGAAAGGGGGGCGGTCCAGACGGGCCGCCCCCCTTTCTTGTCCTAAAAATCTGCCGGGGTTGGTTAGTGGCGCTCGAGGACCGCGACGGTCTCGGTGTGGTCGGTATGAGGGAACATGTCGACGGGCGTGATCTTGAGCAGGCGATAGCCACCGTCGAGGAGCTGGTGTAGGTCACGCTCTTGGGTGACGGGATTGCAGCTGATATAGGTGATGCGGCGCGGTTTAAGTGCGCAGGCGGCCTCGAGGAACTCGGGGGTGGAACCGGCGCGCGGCGGGTCGATGGAAAGGACGTCGACGCGCTCGTTGTTGTCGGCGGCATCGAGAATATAGTCGGTCGCATCGTCGGCCATAAACCAAGCGCTGCGGGTGAGGCCGTTGAGCTCGGCGTTGCGACGTGCGTCGGCAATGCCCGCCGGGTTGCGCTCCACGCCAAGCAGCATAATGCCGATGCCCTTGTCCTGGGCGGCTTTGGCTGCGCACAGGCCGATAGTTCCGCTACCGCAATAGGCATCCATGAGTACGTCACCCTGCTGCAGATCCATACCGTCAATGGCGAGCTGATAGAGCAGTTCGGTTTGCTGCGGGTTGGTCTGATAAAACGCGGTGGGGGAGATATCGAAGTCGCAGCCGAGCAGCTGATCGCGCATGCACTCGGCACCATAGACGATACGAGTTTTCTCACCCAAGATGGCGTTACCGGGACGGCCATTGATATTTTGGGCAACGGTGACGATATGCGGATCGAGTGCCGCGACGGCCTCAAAGAACTCCTGTGCATGCGGTAAGTCACGCTGGGCGGTCACGAGTGTAACCATGACCTGGTCTGTACGCCAACCGCAGCGGACGACGGCATAGCGAAGCAAACCAAGATGCTTGTCCTCATTAAAGGCGGGAATATGCAGCCGCTCAGCTTCGCGTGCGATGCCGTTGAGAACCTGACGAGCGCCCGGCGCCTCGACAGGACATTCGGGTACGGCAACGATTCTGTGCGTGCCGCGCTCAAAGAAACCGCAACGGACAGCGCCCTCTCTGCCAGGGGCAAAGGGAGTGGCAGCCTTATGACGAAAGCCGCGCGGCGCAGGATATTTACCCGGGTCGCCCAGGGTGACGCCCATACCGCGAATAGGATCGACAGTAATGCTCTCGCGCTCACAAAGCTCGGCAAACAGCTCCTCCATAGCAGCCTGCTTAGCCGCCAACTGCTTTTTATAAGGACGATTGAGCGCCGTGCACCCACCACAAGCCCGCATGATGGAACAAGGCGATTTGGGATCCACAGCCTTCCGCGCAGGCGAAACCGGATTCTTGTGCGAGCCAGTGGAACGAGTCTGAGGCGCTTTATCCCCGCCCCGACGAGAGCCAGAACGCTTGGCCTTAGCTTTGCTTTTGGTCGACTTGCTTTTTGCAGCTTTAGAAGAATTGGATTTCGTAGAAGATTTCTCCTCCTTCGGCCCCTCAGCCGCCTCCACCAAAGCACGACGAGCCCTACGCTCCGCACGAGATTCTGCCATGAATTAACCCCACTAATTTATAAATTGAAAGCTGCAAGCATTGTACCGTGCCAAGCTATCAGACGATATGCAAGCGCCCATTTCATGTCAGCGATAAGTCCAACGAAGGTTGCCCGCCGGGTGCCGGGGCAGGGGTTAAGTTTGTCGCGAGTTCCGCACGAACAGGAGAGCACTTAATGTGCTCTCCGTCGTGAGCAGGACTGTAGAGCAGCAAACTTAACCCCTGCCCCGGCACCCGGCGGGCAAACCCTCCCTTGTACTCCATCTCACTAAAGTGTATGATTCTGAACGTTACATGACTCACTTTACCTAACTAAAGTGCTATCAAGGGGGATACCATGAATGCCGATATGTCTCGTCGTCAGTTTGTTGGTCTAGCCGGTTCGCTTGCCACGGTGCTTGGCCTCGGCCTGGTAGGCTGCGGCGGTGGTGCCGATAAGGGCTCTGCTGCCGGATCTACCGCAGCCAAGGACGCGGAGGGCGCTGCGGAGTCCAAGAAGCTCGTCGTGGGCTTTGACAAGTCCTATCCTCCGTATGGTTTTGTAGGCGACGATGGCGAGTACACCGGCTTTGACCTCGACCTTGCCAAGGCCGTTGCCGACAAGCAGGGCTGGGACGTTGAGTATGAGGCTATCGACTGGGATGCCAAGGACACGCTGCTCAACTCGGGTGCCATCAATTGCATCTGGAACGGCTTTACCATGGAGGGCCGCGAGGACGGCTACACGTTCTCCGAGCCTTACATGCTTAACGAGCAGGTGCTCGTGGTCAAGAAGGACGCGGGTATCAAGAGCTGGGACGATCTTGCCGGCAAGACCGTGATTACCCAGACTGATTCCGCCGCACAGGATGCGCTCGAGGGCGACCAGAAAGATCTGGCCGCGACGTTTGCCATGCTCGATACCATCGGTGAGTACAACACGGCGTTTATGCAGCTCGAGAGTGGTGCAGTCGATGCCGTTGCCTGTGACCTCTCGATCGCTCAGTATCAGCTTGCCGCCAAGCCCGATGCCTATACGCAGCTCGACAAGCCGCTGTCCAGCGAGCACTACGCCGTTGGCTTTAAGAAGGGCGACACCAAGTCCGCCGATGCCGTGACCGAGTCGCTCAAGGCACTCTACGAGGATGGCACGGTCAAGGACCTCTGCGATAAATATGCAGATTATGGTCTCTCCTTCGACAACTGGGTTTTGAAATAGCGGCTTTCCCAGGCACCCGATTTTGCCGTTCAAACCGTCGCTTGCGTACATTTAGTACGCGGCGCTCCTCTTTCACGGCAAACTCGGGCACCTGGAAAACCCGCTTTAGCGTTGGGTTCGCTGTTAAGTTGCTGTGAAAGAGAGCTTGGGTTGTCTATTCAGGTCATGATGCAGATGCTTGGCCAGGGATTCTTGGTCAGCTTGCA
>CAMQPJ010000058.1 GCA_947003675.1 uncultured Collinsella sp.
TCGCTCTGAGGAAAATACCGGTACAGCAGCACCACGTCCCAAGCGAGCATCACACCGTAGCCCAGGGCGATCGAGGCCAGCAGGCCCTCGACCGGCGGCAGCCCCAGTGCCAGCGCGGCCAAGGCACACAGGCACGCCACGCCAATGGCTGCGGCAAAGCTGCACAGAATACCCCGGTAGTCCTTAATAGCGGTGAGATAGCTCATGCCGTTCCAGTTGACGATCATAATGTTGAACAGCCACAGGCACAGCAGCGCCTGCATAAGCGTAGCGCCCGAGAACAGCAAAAAGACGCCGTAGAGCACCGTGCCCACAACGAGCATGATGGCATTGGAGCCCCAAAACGAGGGCAAAACCTCTTCTTCGCGCTCGGCAAAGAGCATGTCGGCCAAAAAGCGCGTGACCGGCATGGAGAAAAAGCTCGTGAGCGTAAGCGACGCCAGCAGCGTATAGGTCACCATGCACACCAGCAGATCCTGGTTGGCGCGTCCCACGCCCCACAGACCGCACAGCACCAAGATACCCACCTGGAGCAGCACGCCCAGCAGCATGGGGCCCGTGCACACAATGCCGGCGTAGCCGTAGGCGCGCATCGTGGCAAACAGACCCTTGCGTCTAAACAGGCGCTTGAGCTCAAAACCGATTCCGGCCATCGGCTACACCTCCTTCTTGGGCAAATTGAACGCGCGAGCCGTCTCGTCGTACAGCGCGCGATAGTTGGCGAGCATCTGCTCGTGTAGGTAGTAGGTCGCCACGCGACGCTGGCCGCGCTCCCCCATTTCCAGGCGGCGGGCACGGCTCGCGCACATGCGCTCCATGGCATCGGCCAAGCCCTTGCGATACATAGGCGGGGTCACAAAACCTGCCACGCCAAAGTCGTCGCCCGGGGCGCCCTCGAGCAGCTCGCGGCAGCAGCCCACTTCGGTCGTCACGCAGGGGCGACGCGCGCCCAGCGATTCCAACACGCTCAACGGCTGGCCCTCCGAGATGCTCGTCAAAATGGTAAAGTCGAGCTTTTCCATGTACTCGACCACATTGACGCGACCGGTAAAGATCAAGTCACGCACGCCCAATGTCTCCACCAGCGCATGGCACTCGGCGCCATATTCCTCGTCGTCCACGCCGCCCATAATGTGCAGGCGCACCTTGGGCAGGCGCTCGTGCAGCTCAAAGAAGGCATAGATCATGGTCTTAACGTCCTTGATGGGCGCCAGGCGCACCACCGCGCCAATGTCCACCCAGCCGTCATCGGGCTTTAAAGGAATGTCCTTAAAGCGATCGAACTGGATGCCGTTGGGGATAACCAGACATTTTTCTGCATCGCATCCCATGTCGATCTGCGTTTTGCGCGCATTGTGGAACAGACTCGTCACGCGGAAGGCGCGGCGGTAGATCTCCTCCGAAAGTAGGTAGAAAAAGCGGATCCAGCGGTCCTTAAACGACGGCACCACCCAGTCGGCGCGAATGATCTCCTCTTCGCGCTCGCGCGTGTAGATGCCATGCTCGGTCAGCAATGCCGGTGCGTGATTCATGCTGGAGCCCAAACTTGCAAGCAGACCGCCGTAGCCGGTCGAAATTGCGTGATACACGTCGGCCACCGGAACCTCGCTGCCCAGTAGATAGAGCACGGGCAGCAACATCGAACGCATGGTGTGGAAGGCATCGGCGAAAGGCGTATACGGGTACTCGGCCAGGCACACGTCGCGGAAGATGTCCATAAACGTGCGGCTCTGCAAAAATGAGAGCGGATGCACGTGGCGGCGCTGGAAAATGTCGAACAGCACGTCCCAGTCCGGATTGGAGAGCGAAACCAGACGGCGCAACGCCTCGCGCTCGCGGTCGTCGAAGTCGACTTCCTCCTGCTCGCCCGAAAGACGCAGAGCATCGTCCAGGAACACCTCGTGCACCTCGACGACGTTGCCGGGCAGCTCGTAGACAAACTTGCCGCGGTCTTCGGCGTGAGCGCCAATCACCCACAGCACAAACTCGTGCTCGGGCATGGCCGTGATGTAGCCGTGCATCCAGGTGGACACACCGCCGTGCACGTAGGGGTAGCAGCCCTCGAGCACTAAGCAGATTCTCATCGGTCGCCGCCCTCCTTGCGCCCAATCGTCACGGTCTTGTCCGTCGCTTTGACTAGGTACAGGTCGCCCGTCAGGTGTTTAATCTCGCCACCGGACACCGTACCCGGCTCGCCGTTATTGGCGCGGAACATAAGCCAAGCCTCGTCGTGGAAGTTGCCCAGGTTGAGCGTCCAGGCATCATCGCCCGTATCCACGCTCACCGTCACGGACGAAAAACGCTGAATGGCACCCGAGCATTCCGAACCCGTCTGGTGGCGCAGGTCGGGCGCAGACTTGGTAAGCCAGTCCAGGTAGTCGGTCAGGCCGCCCTTGTAGACCTCCCAGCCCTCCTTAGCGCCGCGATCGGGATCCAGCAGGTCATCGGGATGCATAAAGTGAGTACTCACGTAGTGCATGTTGAGCTCGGACACCGCGGCCAGACGCATATAGGTGTCATCGACCATGCCGCCCGAAACGATACGCGGCTGCTCCACGATGCCATCGCTCGCCACGCCAAATTCCTGCACGTAGGGCAGGTCGGTTCCGTCCTCAAAGTACGTACTGGCAATGGTCTTAATGCGCGGCACGTCCTCGCCAATAATCTTGCGGGCGCGGGCCGAAAGGATATTCGACGGCGGCACGTAGACCGAGCCGTGCGCGTTGGGCAGCACCTCGTCCTGAAAGGCGACAAGCTCGTCGAGAGACGCGACAAGCGTCTCCTTGTTCTTCCACGTCTTGTAGTCGTACAGCGTGCCATAGTCGGTGTCCCAGAGCGCCAGCGGCTGATGGTTGTAGCCATGAAAGCCCAACTCACCGCCCATCTGCAGCAGCATGCCGCCAAAATAGCGGAACTGCGTGGTATCGGCCTGGCGCGCGGGCTCGGTTTGGTTGACCACGTCCTCGTAGTTTTCGATCATCACGCCGGTATAGCGAATGTCGTATTGCTGCGCGAGCTTTTGCAGGTCGGGCCACCACACCTTGGCATAAAAATCGGCGATAGAAAGGCCGTAGTCGCGTTTGATGTACGTGCCGTCGCCCGAGGGAACGGGGCTCGGGAAATCGTCCAGGTAAAACACCGCGCTATTGATGACCGGATAGGCCGTGGCATCGCCCAACAGGCTCACGGCCGCGGTATAGAAACCGCGCATGACCTTGTTGTAGATACCGATATTGCACACCACGGTACGGCCGTTGCCGCAATCGCTCGACCAAATAAGCGGAGTACCCGTGTCGCCGGTTTTAGCCCACACGTGGGCCGTCTCACGCAGCGAAACCGAGAGCGACGAATCGAAGGGATCCGATAACTCATAACGCTGGCCACCGCCGATCATAAAGTCCTTGCTCGGCACGATGCTCTCCGCCGTCGCATATTCATAGCCGGCAGAATCGATGCCCAGTTTGGGACCGATCGCCTGCAGATAGCTCGAATTGTCCGGTGTCATGGCGAGCATCAGCGAACCGCCGGCGCTCACCCAGCTCATAATGTCGCTCAAGTGCGTACCGAGCCCATCGATCGAAGGCATCAGTAAAATCACGCGGTCGAAGGATGTGAGGGAAGGAATCGCATCAACACCATCGGTGGCAATATCCACATCGCGGTGGGCAATTTTCATGTCGAGCAGAATCTGGTTAAACTGCTCTTTGACGTCCTCGACGCCATCTTGGCCCGAGTCGGTAATAACCAAGCACGTGGGCTTTTCGCCAAACATCGCCGAGCTTGCCGGCACCGCGTCGTTGGCAGCGAGCATGCCCAGCTTATGCTGCCCGGCGCTGTACTGCACGCCGGCACGCTCGATCAACAACACGGCGGCCATGGCGATAAAGACAGCCCATACCACGAGCAGGCCTATCCAGCGAAAATGGCCCGCACGCTCGCGGATATGTTGCACCACGCTCATCGGGCCTCCTCTCCTTCACGCCAAAATGACAACCTCTCGCGGTTCTCGGCGCTCAAATACACATGCTGCCTGTCAATTGCGTCGATTACACGCCGTACCGCCTGCCCATCGCGACGAATCACAGCCAAGCGCAGGCAGAGCATCCACACGTCCTGCTCGTCTGACGCATCGATCACCAACTGGCTAGCGACGTCCTCTGCCTTATCAATCTCGCCGGCATCGGCCAGCGCCGTGGCATAGCGAATGCGCAGCGCAGACCCGTCCTCACGCTCGCAACGACGCGCGAGCAAGCGTGCATACTGTTGACGCTGAATCTGTGCCACGCGGCCCTCTGCCAAACCCGAGTCCAGATAGTCGCCCAAATAGTCGCAATACGCATCCAGGTTATGCGAGCTGGGATCGGTCTTAAACGCGCGCTCCAACTGCTGCAGTTTAAGGTCGGACTCCTTGGAAATCTGCGCCACCGCCGTCGCGGCATAGTGCGCGACCTCAACATCGTCGTTGAGTTTTGCTGCCTGCAACTGTGCCAGGTACGCATCCGGATCCTCGGTAAGCATGGATAGCATCAGACGGCGGCGGTCGCCCGGGTCGTTGACGATCAGCGCTTCCTCGAGCGGCACCACTCCATCATCGCCCTCGCGCCCCTGCACGAGCAAACTGCGATGCATGTCGTCGTTAATGCGCAGCGTCTCCAGCGAGGCGTCCTTAAGGTCGTCACCGAACACCGCGCTACGCACCGAGAGCAGTGCCACGAGCAACGGACCCCACAGCGGTACGAGCACCATCACGGCAAGCATGTGCCCTCGAACCGGCAGCAAGCCCAGTTTCATAAGCGTCCACAGCACCAAACACACCAGCGCATGAATTAATAGCAGTACGGCAGCAACGGCAAGCGAGATCAAGCGGCCTCCCCCTCACCGTTGCCAGCGGGCGCAATGCACTGCAGCAGGGCCACAACATTCTCGCTGTCGACGCGCTCCACCGTAATGTGCTTGGCGGCCAAGCGCGCACAAATAACGGGAAGGTCGGCCTCGGTTGCCTGACGCATGAGCAGGTAAAGTGTGTCTCCATCAACCAAGCCCGCAGCGTCACTCTCGCGAATCGTCGATCCAATGGCGCCGACCAGCTCGCCAACAGGCTCCATGCCCGGCACCACGCGCAGGAGCAAGAAGCTCCCCATCTTGTTGTCCGCAAGCGCTTGCTCGGCGGCAAGCTCCCGGCCAAAGGCATCGTGGTTGAGCACGCACGTGCCGGCAACGCAGCGCTTATCCTGCGCCACGGCCTCGTAATCGAAGGCGCGTCCCAGCGCGCTTTCCACCAGGCCGCACAGGATGCGGAACAGGTTTTGGTAGTACAGGGTCATTTGGCTTTCGGCCACATGGCGCACAAAGATCAACACGGCGGGGGCTCCATCACGCTCGATCGCATAGCCAAACATCGGAAGCCCCGACGTCAACGCACGGTTCACCCACAAACCCGAGATCGCACCTTTGAGCACGGGCGCAAGATCGTCGAGCGATAGCGAGCGCGGAACATCGTTGGAAATCGCCGGGCTCGCCGCTACCAGGCGCGCAAATGCCCCGCCCGAAACATGGTAGATTGTCACCGAATCGTTCTCGAGAATCTCGCCCAGCAGCTCGCAGCACTTGCGGTATATATCGCGCGGGTTGAGTACGTCGAGCTCCCGCGTCACGGCAAAGATCTTGCCAAAACTGTCGTGGCGCCCCACAATCTGTCGCTTATAGGCACGCTTGTCCTCAATGGCGTCGCGATAGAGCCGCGTTAGAAACGTGTTGCGGTTTCGCACAAGCTCGTTCTCGTCACGCTCCGCCTTAACGGCCTCGCTGTTGCGCAGCTGTACATAGCCGCACACGGCGCCCACCACAAAGTACGCAATAAACGGCAGCCAATTGGAAGGCTCGTAAAACAGACCCTGAAAGGTGTAGCCGTACAGGGCAAAATAGCTCATGGCCAGACCAATCGACGCCAGCAGTGCGGCAACCAGGCCAAAGTCGAGCCCGTAGAGCGTGCCAATCAGGACCACATAGAGCAGACGATAGTCGAGCACGTTGAGCTGGGCAGATTGGGAGAACAGATGCTCCAGAACCTCGAACAGTACCCATGCGAAGCCCGTCTCCAGGCATTTAATGGGCAGAGTGCGCAGCTGAATGCGATCGATGGCTGCACGCAAGGGATTGGCCTTTTTGGTGCGGGTGTTAGCCCAGCGGGCGTGGATGGTCGAAAGGTCGCGCAGCAGGTCGTAACGCTGAAACCAGCCATAGCGTTTGCGAGCGGCATCGCCTGCGGGCAACGCATAGCCGGTCGACTCTCCATAGGCAACAGACAGCCCGGGGAACAGGCCCTGGAGCGCGCCGCCCAAGTCGCCCGTTGTGCGATGGAAAGCATCTGCAACATCGAGCGTCTCAAAGGTCGCATCCCAACTATCAAAGACGCGATGCACCAGCACCGCTAGCTCCTCCGCGCACAACAGGGGAAACGGCGCGTCCGCGGCACCTTGGAGCGCGACCGGCCCGGTCGAACAGGCTTCGAACAGCGGCACCAAGAAGGGGTCGTTGAGCGCCGCGGATGCTGTATAGAGATAGGGAGTGCACAGGATCTTGGCCTGGATGTCGTCTTGAGAGGCATAGTAGCGGCACAGGTCATTGGCCGCGCGGGCGATAATGCCCTTGCCAGTTTGGGTGGCAGCATCTGTGGCATTAGGGGCATCGTCGGCGCTCGCCGCGCCACCGGTACGTTCCGCGCCCGCAGGCCCCGCTACAAACAGCAGCTGCACACGGCGGCCCATACAGGCACGAAACACCGAGCGCAGCAGCTCAATGTCGCCAAAAGTCTCGGTATGCGGAGTGAGATAAGTAGAGAGGTAGACCACGCGGTCGAACTCATAAGCCTGGTCCAGGTGGCGCAGCAGCTCTTTCCACGAGCCGTGGGACGATGACTCGCGCTGCGCATCGTCGGCAGCTACAACCTGAACATGGTCACCGGGAAACGCCTTGGCACAAAAGTCGTCGTCAACATACGCGGTATTGCCAACAACCAGCACCTCCATGACGCGTCCCTTCCCTTAAATTCCGCTTTTGCCATAGTCAAACATGCGTATTGTACGCTGTCAACGCAAGCCGAGGCGCCTTTAAGGCTGTGTTAAGTACTTTTTTGAGGATGAGGGGCAAACAGAAGCAAATCGAACAGGGCGGCTCACGGCACCTTACCGTGAATCGCCCTCAATCGTTGTACGGTTAATCTCGAGGTTTTAATCTGGAGCTTTAATACCTCGATAGAATCTCATCTCTATTATCTTTGAGATACTCGTCCAAATCCGGCACAGTAAATTGAACATAGCCCCTCTGAGGCGCCTGGATTACTTCTCGTGAAAGCAGCTTGGCCCTAACAGAACTCAGCTCACTCGTCTTTTTACCAAGGCGTTTGGCTAAATCCGATGTCTTGGATTGCCTACTATCCTCGCACATGGCATACAGGTAGTTG
>CAMQPJ010000059.1 GCA_947003675.1 uncultured Collinsella sp.
GGGGGGGTCTTTTTTATACACGACACCCAAAAAAAACCCCCGGGGGGGGGGGGCGGCAAATAAAAATTGCGCGCCCGGCCCCCACTTCTAAGTTGCGGCGAAATAGGGACTGTTTTTGCTGGCAAAAGGCCTAATTGATCCCTATTTCACCGCAAGTTTTGATCAGTTGTTGGGATTACTTCGCCTCGACGGGTGCGGCGCCGGGGTAGCGGTCCTCAAAGTCCAGACGGTATTTGTTGTCGTTGGTGCCCGCTACGTTGTCGCGCGCCAGCGGCGCTACGATCTCGTCCTTGTGGTTGGCGGGGCTGGAGTACTCAAGGCTGATCTCCCAGGCATCGCAAATGACGTCAATGCGATTCTCCAGGTCGTCGTAGAGCGCGATGATGTCTTTCCACGAGCTGTAGTTCTGCGAGTCGATGGGAACATCCAGGTCCTCGACCTCGTCCTTAAGGTCGCCGATCTGATCCTCGAGCGCCTCGGCGGCATCGCTGGCAGATTGGCGCGAGCTGCGGTCATCCTTGAGATAGTACGTGTTAAACGTGGTAGCGCAGTCGCGAACCTGCTGATCAAGATCGGAGAGCCTGCTGTAGTAGGAGCTCAGCTGGTCGTAGACGTTCTGCTCGCTGATGGTGGCGGCATCGTGGGCGTCATCGTCATTATCGTCAAGCTTGTTGGGGTCGCCCTTGACGGACGCATCGTCGTTATCGTGGTCGATCTTGACCTTCTCGATCGTCGTGCCCTTGGTATCATCGGCGCCCTTGTCGAAAGGCTTGATCATAAAGAACGCGACGAGCGCGATAATCACGACGACCAGCACGGCGATGATGCCGATAAACAGAGCGTTGTTGTTTTTGCGCGCGGCGGGAGCAACGGCCTGCGGAGCAGCGGTCGGAATGGGCTGCTGCGGCGCGGAGCCGGCTGGCGTCGCCCATTGCTGCGTCGCGCCAGCTTCCGGTTGGGGAGCGGGTGCGGGCTGATGGGCGGACTGCACGGTCACGTCCGCCTGCTGGGGCTGAGTCGCCGTGGGCTGCTGCGCAGACTGAACCGTGGTCGCGGCGGTGCCGAAGGCGGTGCCGGGCGCGGCGGCATGTTCGGCTGCCTGCGCATTCTCTTGCGACTGAGAGGCCTGGCCATCATCGGTTACCGGCGTTCCGCAGCTGGTGCAAAAACGCTCGTCGTCATTCAGAAGCTTGCCGCAATGGGTACAAAACCGGGGCATGATGGTTCCTTCCATTCGATGTGTTGGCTAGATTATAAGGTGGTTCAGGTGCGGTTGGGCCGCGCCGACCCAACTGGTTATGTGAGGATGATCATGTCGCGCAAGCCCTGTCGCATGCGTCACAATGAGTGCGGCGTGCTGGGTGTCTGGCGCGGCCGTTTATCGACGGCTCGGTAGAATGCGATGGTGGGGAGTGAGTCTGTGTACTGCGGCGAGCAAGGTCGGGGTGGCGGCGAAAACGTGGAGGCGTTCCGGTTCCCGCCGGGGGATGCACCCCTCACTGCGCGCGATTGCTCGCGTCGAGTGTTTTGTGCCGGGATGTTGACCGGAGCGCTTGCCTCGGTGATGAGTCTCGGCGGTTGTGCCGCGCGCCGCAACGAGGCTGAGGGCTCCGCTGTCCCTGTCAAACAAAAAGCGAATCATCCGTCCGCTCAAAAGACGGAAGCTGTCGCCCGGGCTTCTTGGATTGCCGGCCTTCAGCAAGATATCGAAGCTCTTGCCGAGCCGTATGGTGGGTCTACCTCGGTCTATGCTGTGGCGCTTGATCCTCAAACGTTCGCGTCGCTCGATGGTGAAGTCGCTGTGGCGCCGGACGCACGACGTGTGGCGGCAAGCATCATCAAGCTTCCCATTCTCGCTTGTGCGCTCGAGACCGTGACGGCGGGCGAGCTGTCCCTCGACGAGCAGATAACGGTAACGCAACAGGATATCGTGGGTGGCAGCGGCAACATTCAGTCGCGCGGCGCGGGTGTGTCGTACAGTATTGACGAGCTGCTGCATGCCATGATCGCCCAGAGCGATAACGTGGCAGCGAACCTTGTTATCGGCAGGCTGGGTATGGATACGGTCAACGAAACGTGTGCCGCATTGGGGCTGACTCAAACCGTGCTCGCTCGTCTGATGATGGACACCGATGCCCAGGCGCAGGGTCGCGAGAACTATACGAGCGCCCGTGATGCTGCGGCTGTTTTGCGGCGACTGGCGGCGGGGACAATCGCGACGCCCGAGTTGTGCGAGCGAGCGCGCGGATATCTGCTGGCGCAGGAAGACGCGCGCGGTATTGTCGAGGGTGTTCCCGGTGGCGTTTTGGTCGCGCACAAAACGGGCAGCCTGGCGAATGCTCAGCACGATGCCGCAATCGTCTACGCCGAGCGCCCTTACGTGCTGGCAATCCTCACCCAAGACCTCGAACGCGAGCAGGCCCTAGCCCTCGAGCGCGACATTTCCTTCGCCATCAACGCTCGCGCTCACTCCTAACTTGCGGTGAAATAGGGATTGTATTTGCTGTTAGAAGGCGTATCTAGTCCCTATTTCACCGCAACTTAGAGGGTCGGCAGTTGGGGACGTTCCTTTTCTGCCGGCACTTTGGGAACGTTCCTAACTGCCGCCTAGCGACCAGGTCGTATTTGGGGTGCGCCGGACGCTGGGGTATCATGGCTTGGTTGCTATAACTTGCACTTTCGCGCCTTGTGGGAAGGGGATGCGCCCATGGCTTTTGAGCCCGCTCAACATAGCTTTATCACGCTCGAGGGCGTCGACGGCGCCGGCAAGTCCACGCAGGCGCGCCTACTTGCCCGTGCGCTCGAGCTCGCTGGTTACCAGGTTGTGAGCCTGCGCGAGCCGGGCGGTACCGCCATCAGCGAAAAGATCCGCGCCCTGCTGCTCGACCCTGCCAATACGGCGATGGGCGACACCTGCGAGCTGCTGCTCTACGAGGCGGCACGCGCTCAGTTGGTGCATGAGGTCATAGCTCCCGCCCTCGCTGCCGGCAAGGTGGTCCTGTGCGACCGTTTCTACGATTCCACGACCTGCTACCAGGCGTTTGCCGATGGCCTCGACCGTCAGATGGTGCGCGATGCCAACAACCTGGCTGTCACCGGTACGCATCCGACGCTCACGCTCGTCTATCACATCACGCCCGAGCAGGCGGCGCTGCGCATGGCGGCCCGCGGTGCGGCGGATCGCATGGAGGCAAAGGGCATGGCCTTCCAGGAGCGCGTTTATCAGGGATTTTGTTCCATTGCTGCCGAGGAGCCAGACCGCGTGAAGCTCATCGACGCCACTGCGTCGATCGCAGACGTCTTCGCGCAGACGGTCGAGCTGGTTCGTGCGTATGGCCTCGATGTCCCCCAAGATGCCGTCGCCGCCGCGCTTGCCCAGGAGGCCGAGTAACATGGCCCCCGCGCAGACAAGCCTGCTGGCCAAGCTCGACACCCAACAGCGCGTGCGCGATTTTTTGACCAACGCCATCGCAAGCGGCCGCGCATCGCACGCCTACCTGTTCTTGGGCGCTTCCGGCGCCGGTAAGCTCGACGCCGCATGGGCGCTTGCCCAGGCATTCCTGTGCGAGCGGGACGGCTGTGGCTCGTGCGACAGCTGCGTGCGCGTCGCCCGCCATACGCATCCCGACGTGCACTATTACACCCCCGAAAGTGCTACGGGCTACCTCATCGCGCAGACCCGCGAGCTGCTCGACGACGTGCCCTTGGCGCCCATCCGCGCCAAGGCAAAGGTCTACATCATCGACCGTGCCGAGCAACTGCGCGCCAACACCGCCAATGCGCTGCTCAAAACGCTCGAGGAACCGCCCGAGGGCGTCATGTTCATCCTGTTGGGCACCTCGGCCGACGTGATGCTGCTCACCATCGTGAGCCGCTGCCAGTGCGTGCCGTTTCGGCTGGTGTCGCCCACTGTGGCCGCGCAGGCCGTGAGCCGCGCCACCGGTCAAGATCCCGCGCGCTGCCGCATGGCCGTCGCCGTGGCGGGAAGCCCCACGCGTGGTATCGAGTTTCTCAAGAGCGCCGAGCGCCAGGACGCCCGTCGCCAGATGGTCCGCGCCATCGACTCGCTCATCGTCGCCGACGAGGCCGATGTGCTCAGTCGCGCCAAGTCGCTCATCGTCGCCGTCAAGGCGCCGCTCGCCGAGGTCAAGTCCACGCAGGAAAAGGTGCTCGAGCAAAATGCCGACTATCTGTCGCGTGGAGCATTGAAGCAGCTTGAGGACCGCAACAAGCGCGAACTCAACGCGCGCGAGCGTTCGGGTATCATGGAAGCGCTGGCGAGCGCGCGGACGCTCATGCGCGACGTGCTGCTGACACTTCAGGATGAGGCGGCAGACGTTGTGAACGAGGACGTGCGCGACACGATCGGGCGGCTTGCCGCGGCGACGAATGTTGCGGGTGCCACCCGGGCGCTCGAGGCAGTCGCGACCGCTGAGCGCAACATCGCCAGAAACGTTACTCCCCAGCTGGCCATCGAGGTCATGCTGTTCGATATCAGGAAGGCACTGAAATGCCGTTAGTCGTACCCGTTAAGTTTACCTACGCCTCGCGCGACCTGTGGTTCGACCCACAGGATCTGGATATCCTCGAGGCCGATTATGCTATCTGCTCCACCGAGCGCGGAACCGAGATCGGCCTGGTCACGGCCGATCCCTTCGAGGTGCCGCTCGACGAAATCGGTCAGCCGCTCAAGCCCGTGTTGCGCGTGGCGAGCGACATCGACCTGCAGCTTGCCGACGACCTGGCTATCCAGGGTGACGAGGCCATGGTCGACTTCCGCCGTCTGGTCAAGGAGCTCGACCTCGAGATGAAGCCGGTCGGCGTCGAGTACCTGTTTGGCGGCGAGAAGGCTGTGTTCTACTTTGCTGCCGAGGAGCGCGTCGATTTCCGTCAGCTCGTCAAGGACCTGTCCTCGACGCTGCACATTCGCGTCGACATGCGCCAGATCGGCGTGCGTGACGAGACCCGCCTGGTGGGCGGCTATGCCCAGTGCGGCCAGGAGCTCTGCTGCACGCGCTTTGGCGGACAGTTTGAGCCGGTTTCGATTCGCATGGCAAAAGAGCAGGACCTGCCGCTCAACTCGTCCAAAATTAGCGGCGTCTGCGGCCGCCTGATGTGCTGCCTGCGCTACGAGTTCGAGGCGTACAAGGACTTTAAGAGCCGCGCGCCCAAAAAGAAGACGCTTATCGATACGCCGCTTGGCAAGGCGCGTATCCAGGAATATGACACGCCGCGTGAGCAGCTGGTGTTGCGCTTGGAGAACGGCAAAGTCTTTAAGGTCAACCTGGCCGACATGACCTGCTCGGAGGGCTGTAAAAAGAAGGCCGCCGAGCAGGGCTGCAACTGCCGCCCCGACTGCGTGACGCGCGATGTGCTCGAGCGTATCGAGTCGCCCGAGATGCGCTTGGCGCTTATGGAGCTCGACCGCGAGAACGGCGTCGACGTGGGCGATGGCCTGTCGAGCGCCGACCGTCTGGCGGGGACGACGATGCCCAAGCGCCGCCGTCGCGATGCGGACGCCGATACCCGTGCGGGTCAGAGCCAGGGCGAGGGTCGCGGCCGCGGTAAGGGTCGCGGCAAGGCCGAGGCACCCGAGGCTGAGGAGGCTGCCGGTGGACGTCGCCGCCGCAAGCGCTCGGGTTCGGGCGATGCCGGCGAGGCCGCTCCTGCAGGCAAGAACTCCCCCCGCGAGCGCGAGGCCCAGCAGCCTCAGCAGCAAAATCGCGGCGGTGGCATGAATCCCACGCGCCGTCGCCGTCGCCATTTGTCGAGCGAGGAGCGCGAGGACGCCTTCCGCGCCGCAGCCGCTCGCGAAGCCGGTGCCGCCCCCAAGGGTGGTTCGGGTTCCGATGCGCCTGCCGACAAGGGTGGCAAGCAGCGCAACGATGACGAGCGCACCCCGCGTCCGCGTCGTCGCCATTCCTCGGGCGCGCAGCAAAAGCCTTCGGTGCCCTCCGTGGCCGATCAGGTCTCGGATGGCGAGGTCAAGGTCACGCGCCGTCGCCCCGGAGATGGCGGAGGGGCGGCCGCCAAGGCCGCGCGCGGCGCTGCTCGCGATGAACGCGAGTCGCGCGACGATCGTGGTGGCGAGGGTTCGGCCGACCAGGGTCAAAAGCGCCGTCGCCGTCGCCGTTCCCGCAAGCCGCGCCAGGATGGTGGCGAGGGCTCGACCCAAAACTCGTCCGCACCGCAACCGCCCACCGGCGAATAGCGCCCGCAAACGGATTTAACCTGCCTGACCCCAAACGCGTCGGGGTACCATAGCGCTGAATCAACAACCCTCCCTGCGATCGAGCGTAGGGAGGGTTGTGTCGTGAAGAGACATTTGAATGTGTTGGGATGCCTGCAAGGTGCCGGCATCCTACCGTTTGCGGACGAATTGCTACCGTTTGCCGAGCGGGCGGCGCACGAGGCGCTTGAGGCGTTGTCGCCCACGCGATGCGCCGGCTGCGAGCGCGCCGGTGCGCTTATTTGTCAAGACTGCTTGGCGGCGCTTGCGCTCATCGACCCGCGGCATAGCTGCACTCGATGCGGCGCCCCGTTTGGAGACTTGCTGTGCACCGAGTGCTCGGTCGAGGGTGCGTCCTCGGCGATGGCCGAAGCTCTCGACCGGTGCCTGGCATGTGCCGTTTACACGCATCCGCTGCCGCGGATCATTAAAGCGTACAAAGACGCAGGCGAGCGACGCCTGGCGCCGTATCTGGCAGAGCTGCTATACGACACCGCCTTGCATGCCCAGGTCGCGGCGCCCGAACGCTTAGGCGGTGTGTTGTCCGGCGCCGATGCAGTGGTGTTTGTGCCCGCGACGGCGGCGGCGTTTCGGCGGCGCGGCTTCGATCATATGGAAGCCATCGCGCGCCCATTTTGCGAGCTGTCGGGTGTTCCTCTGCTCGACGCCCTCGTTAAGTACGGCCATGGCGACCAGCGTGAACTCGGTCGTGAAGAACGCCGTGAACGTGCCCGAGGCATGTACGAGACCGTTGAGGATGTGCGGGGCAAGCACCTGCTGCTTATCGACGACGTTATCACCACGGGTGCGACGATGGCAGCGGCTTCGGCGGAACTCAAACGCGCCGGTGCCGCGGCCGTTGATGGCCTCGCTATCGCACGCGTTTGGTAGGGGTGATTCGTGTGGCGGTAACAATCAGGCAGTGCAACAGACCGACAAAAGAGCAGCTAGCGGCTTCCGTGATCCTGACGGGCGCCTCGGCGTTGCGCATGATTCGAGCCGAGCGCCGGCAGATGGGCTACATCGGCTGGAAGGACCTCAATCCCGATGAAGAGCGCCGCGTGCTGTGTACGTCATCGCCTTCGACCGAGGATATCTATCTTTCCGACCTGGTGCGAATTGGAGCCAAAAGCGGCGAGGTGCAAGAAGATCTGTGCTTGCTGGTGGGATCTGCGGCGCAGCGCCGCCGCATGCCTGGCGTGGGCTGGT
>CAMQPJ010000060.1 GCA_947003675.1 uncultured Collinsella sp.
CCCGAACGATGCCGCCATATGGATTGTACGATACCCACCGTCAGCAACTGAATCATCATCGACGACGAACCAAAACTAATAAACGGCAGCGGAATACCGGTAATCGGCATCATGCCAATGCACATGCCGATGTTCTCGAAGGTCTGGAACGCCCACATGCCGACGATACCCACGCACGACAGGCGCAAGAACAGTGACTCGCACTTAAAGGCGACGCGAATCGTCGAGAAGATCAGCAGCACGTAGAGGCACAGGAGCAAAAAGGAGCCGCAGAAGCCGAACGTCTCGGACAGGAAGGCGAAGACGAAGTCGGTGTGGAACTCGGGTAGAAAGCCACCGGCCGACTGAGTCGCGTGGCCCAGGCCCTTACCAAAGAAGCCACCCGAGCCGACGGCAATGAGCGACTGCTGCAGGTTGTAGGCATCATCCGAATCGGCTTTGTCGGGGTTGATGAAGACTGTCAGACGATTCATCTGATACTGCTTGATAAGCACGTCGTGTCCAAGGAGCGAATCAAAGACCGAGTCGAGCGCCAAGATGAGCGCAATCAAACCAACCAGCAGGGCCAAGGTCGACAGCACCCATTCGCGGCGTGCACCGCTCATGCAGATGACGATTGCGCCCGACACCAGCACGACCAGACCCGAGCCCAGGTCGCCCATGGCGACGACGGCCAAAAACGGAATGGACAGCATGCCGCAGAGCTTAATGTAGTCGCGAACGGTATCGATACGCCCGTTGTACTGCGAGCCAAGCGTGGCCATAAAGAAGATGGTGATGAGCTTGGCGAGCTCAACGGGCTGGAATGTCAAACCGATACCGGGGATCTTGATCCAGCCCGTCATGCCCAGACCGCCCGTATAGGACAGGCCCGGAATCTTAGGCGAGAAGATCACGATGAGATCGATGACGAGCAGGGCCGTCGAAAAGTTGGAAATGCCGCGCAGGTCGGTGCGCCAGACGAGTACCGCCAGAACCGCGCCAATACCGATACCCAGCAGGTGGCGCGAGAACGAGGCATCGGCCTTAAACTGCGACGCCGACCAAATGATGATGGCGCCATAGGCAACGAGCGCGACGGTAGCCAGCAGCACGCCGATGTGTACCTTCTGGCGGAACGTGCCGCGCGAGGCCGAGAGCTGCTTGTTAACGCGGTCCAGGCTGCTACGAGAGCCGGTTTTGGTTGAGCGGAACAGGTCCGCCGGCGAAAAGTCCATCGCAACCTCCTATCGAACCGAGGAATCGCCCGTGGCCGTCGACGTGTCGGGCTCGTCATAAATCGCACCGAGAACATCGCGCACGACGTGCAACGCGGTATCGGAGCCGCCACCGCCCTGCTCCAAGATGGTGGCAATCACGTACTTGGGGTCATCGGCCGGCGCGTAGGCGCAAAACCACGCGTAATCGTCCTCGCCGCTCTTCTCGCCCGTGCCGGACTTGCCGTAGACCGTAGGGGTCAGGGAGTTAAAGTGCGCGGCGGTCGAAGTCGATGCGGAGTAAATCACATCGTGCATGCCGTTGCGAACAAGAGCCAAATCCGAATCGCTGTTGATCTTGGCCTCCAGGCGCTTCTTCTTGCCCTTGCCGTTGTACTTGTAGGCGTCACCGTCGCCATCGCGCGACACCGCCGACAAAAACACATGCGGCACATACTGCTTGCCGCCGTTGGCAATGCCCATATAGGCACAGGCCATCTGCAGCGGTGTCACCAGGATGTCGCCCTGGCCGATGGCAATGTTGGTCATATCGCCGGCATTCCACTTGCGGTCCTCGGCAGATGCGTCGGTAAAGTAAGACTCTTTCCACTCGGCGTCGGGAATACGGCCCATGCCCTCACTCGGCAGGTCGATGCCGCAGGTCTTGCCCAGGCCCCAGCGACGAAAGACCTCCTGCAGGCCCTCGGGGTGCTGGTCGTTGTAGAAAAACGCCTTGCCCATATCGTAGAACACGGGGTCGCAGGAATTGGCGATACCGGACTGCAGCGTCATCGTGCCGTGACCGGAGTGCAGCCAGCAGTATTTTCCCCAAGATTTGCCCAAGCCGGTCCAATATCCCGTGCAGTTGGTCGTTTGACTCGAAGTGTACGTGCCAAACTCAAGGCCCGCCAAGGCCGAGAGCGGCTTAATGGTCGAAGCGGACATGTACTGGCCGCTAATGGCGCGGTTGAGCAGCGGGTGCGAACCCTCGTCGTCGTTGAGCTCGGTCCACACGTCGTTGGAGACGCCGCCGATAAACACCGAAGGATCGAACTTGGGCTCGCTGGCCATGCCCAGAATCTCGCCGTTATTGGGGTCGAGGCACACCACGGCACCGTTGCCGGCGTCGCTGTGGCCTGTGGTCTTAGCGAGCTCAATGGCACTTGCAAGCGCCGTCTCGCAGGCTTGCTGAATCTTGAGGTCGAGCGTGAGCTTAATGTCGGAACCGGCCTTCGCGGGCACGGCGCCGGCCTGACCGGTCACATTGCCCGAGGCATCGACCTTCACCGTCTGCTCGCCGCGAATACCCTGCAGCAAGTTTTCGTAGTAGCTCTCGACGCCCGCCTGGCCCACGATATCGCCCGACTGGTACGTAATCTGACCGGCGGCGCTATCGTTATCGCCCGAAGCCTTCTTGTTCTGTGCCTCGAGCTGCTCGGAGGTAATGGTGCCGGTATAGCCCAAAATGTGACAGGCCGTCTCGCCGTACGGGTACTGGCGCTCGGTGCGCTCGGCAATCTTCACACCCGGGAACTCGCCGGCATGCTCCTTGATATAGGCAACCGTGGAGCGGCGCACGTCCGTTGCGATGGTATGCAGGCTCTGGGCGCCCTCGGAATTGTCCTGAATGTTGCGCAAAACCGCGACGTAGGGCATGCCGAGCACATTCGCGAGGTGATGCACCAGCACGGTGTCATCGGCCAGGTCGCGATAGGCGACAACGGCAAGTGAGGGACGGTTTTGCACAAGTGCCACGCCATTGCGATCAAGGATTCGCCCGCGCACAGCCGGCGTGGTGACGGTACGGGTCTGGTTGCTCTTGGCCTGCTTGTCGTAGTAGTCCGACGAGACCATCTGCATGCCCCACAGCTTGACGGCGAGTGCGGCAAACATTGCGCCCACGCCGGCGGTGAGGATGGAGAAGCGACCCTTGAAGGCGGTCGCGGCGGTATTGCCCTCGCCCTCAGTGGCGCGCGGGGCCGTTCCATGCTGCGTGTCGTAGGTAAAACGGGAATCGCCGCGGCGCATGATGACCAGCGCGACCACAATGGCCACGACAAGCACGATACCGGCGATGATAACCGTCATCTGGGAAGACATCTATGAGCCTCCCCTATTTGAGTTTGCGGGTCTTGGGCTTGAAGCGCATACCCGTCTGATGACCACCGCGTGCGGAGAATCCGTAACCGGACTGCGGCACGACACCGGACATCAAAAACGGAATGGCAACCAGACCCGTCAGGATCGAAGACGGCAGCGCATGGCCAAAAACAGCCACCACAAAGCTCGTCTCCAGACCCATAAACAGCAAGATGATGCTGTAGACCACGTTGATGGCAAGCGCGAAGGCGCCCACGGTAATACCGCGCGCGCTCGGGGAGCCGCCCGTCTGACCGGCCGCGCTGTGCACCAGGGCAAAACTGCCCACTGTCAGCAGTAGCGACATAACGCCCACCGGCACAGCAGCGGAAAGATCATAGAACAGGCCGCTGCAAAAGCCGCAGACGACAGCCCGCGTGGGATCGCCCGAGAACACGCTCAGGCACACCAGGATAATCATAAAGTTGACGCGACCGCCCGCAATGGAGATCTGCGGCGCCAGACCCGCCTGCAACAGCACGCACACAATGGCGGCGATTACAAACGTGCGGGAGCTCATCCCCTGCTCGTGTAGATCCATGGACATGCCCCCTATTCGCTCGAGCCGGAATCGGTCGTCTCGGACGTGTCGGAACTGTCATCCGAGCTCTCGTCCTTCGTCTTGGTCGCAGCATCGCGCGACGTTCCCTGCGGCGTGCTATTAGCGGTGCTCACATCCTCATCCGAGGCCGACTGTTCGTCGGTCAGCGAGGTAATGACGAGCACCTCCTCGTTATTCTCTGCCGTGGTCTGGGCGCGCACCACAATGGTGTAGTACACATCGTTGGCCGACTTCTCCACCGAGGAAACGGTGCCGAGCGGCAGGCCCTTGGGGAACACGCCGCCGATGCCAGAGGTCACGATGATGTCGCCCACTTTGACGTCGGAGTCGACGCTCACGTACTCAAGGCGCAGGGTGCCATCGGGCTGGCCCTGCAACATACCCTGGGCGCGCGTGTCCTGCACCATAGCCGACACGCCCGAGTTCTCGTCGCCAATCAGGCGCACGGTAGAGGTCTTGGCCGATACTTCGATAATCTGGCCGATAACACCGGCAGAACTCGTCACGGGCATGTTGATGGTAAGGCCGTCGGCAGAGCCCTTGTCGATGGTAACGGTCGAGGTCCAGGCATCGCCTGAGGCGCCCACGATGCGAGCAGCGGTCGACTTAAGGTTGTAGGTCGATTGGAGCCCAACCAGGCCCTCCAGGCGCTCGGCAGTCTTTTGAGCCTCGGAAAGCTCGGCGACCTTAGAGGTCAGCACCTCGTTTTGCTTCTTGAGGTCGTCGAGCGACTCCTGCGAAGCCGTGAGGTTGGAGAACACGTTGCCGATCGCGTTGAAGGGAGCCGCCACGACCGAGCCCACAAAGCGCACCGGCGAGGTAATCGTCGTCACACCCGAGCGCACGGCATGAATCGGCCCGGCCTCGCCCTCACGGATATAAAAGGTGAGCAGCAACACTGAAACCAGGCTGAAAACAATCAACGGGCGCATACCCGTTGATTGTCGCTTGGTATTCAGATTTGGAGAGAAACCCGAAGATCGTGCCAAATGGAATCCACCTTTTGGAAATTAAGCATTGGTCTGGACGAAACCACCGTCAAAGGCGTTGGCCTCGAGCACGCGGGCGCAGCCGTTTACGACGTTATCGAGCGCCGTGGGGCTGACGTTGACCGAAACGCCGGTCTCGTCGCGCAGGCGCACGTCGAGGCCGCGAAGCAGCGCACCGC
Organism: uncultured Collinsella sp.; assembly: GCA_947003675.1. Taxonomy (GTDB): domain Bacteria; phylum Actinomycetota; class Coriobacteriia; order Coriobacteriales; family Coriobacteriaceae; genus Collinsella. The sequence continues at coordinate 5,066 of CAMQPJ010000060.1, forward strand.
CGCCGGTCAGCAGAATGCCATAGTACATAAGGTCCGAGGCAAGATCGGGCGGCGTGGCGTCCAGAGCGTCCTTAACGGCCTTGGCCATCTCGTCGAGCGGCTTGTTAAGCGCGCGACGAATCTCCTCGCTCTCGATACGCACGGTCTTGGGCAGGCCCGTGATAACATCGCGGCCGTTGACCTCGACGTCGAGCTCATCCTTGAGCGGCACGGCGGAGCCGACCTTGATCTTGATGTCCTCGGCCGTGCGCTCGCCGATAGCTAGGTTGTAGGCATCGCGAACATGGGTGAGGATAGCTTGGTCGAACTCGTCGCCGGCAATGCGGATGGACTGCGACACGACAATACCGCCCATAGCGATAACGGCAACCTCGGTGGTGCCGCCGCCGATATCGATGACCATGGAGCCCGTGGGCTCCTCGACGGGCAGGTCGGCGCCGATGGCAGCCGCCATAGGCTCCTCGATCAGATAGGCCTGGCGAGCGCCTGCCTGGATCGTGGCCTCAAAGACGGCGCGCTTCTCGACCGACGTGACACCGGAGGGGACGCAGACGACAACGCGCGGACGCGGGGTCCACGGATAGCGCTTCTCGGACGCCTTGTCGATAAAATAGCGAAGCATGGCCTCGGTGACATCGAAGTCGGCGATGACGCCGTCCTTAAGGGGACGAACGGCCACGATGTTGCCGGGCGTACGGCCGAGCATGCGCTTTGCCTCGATGCCGACTGCCAGGATGCGCTCGTCGTTCTTGTCGATAGCGACAACGGAGGGCTCGCGGATGACGATGCCCTTGCCGCGCACGGAGACGAGCGTATTGGCGGTGCCGAGGTCGATGGCAAGATCGCCCGCATAGCTACCGAAGAACATATCCATCAAAGAAAACAACGCAACTCCTGATGTGTTGGATGATTGCTGGAAAACTACTAGCCCATCATACTAGCGCAAGCCCGGCACCTCACTTGCGGTGAAGCGCCGGGCAAAGCCAAATCTCATAAGGTCACTACTGGTTGTCAGCAGCCGAGAAATCGATGTCGAAGGAGGAAACGGCCCAACCGATATGGTTGTCGGAGCGCACGAATTTAACGGTGTACTCCTGCTCGCCGCCCTTGGACAGCGAAGCCTTCACCTTGGCGGTGGTCTCGGTCATGGACTGATCCATACCCTCGATGGAGACGGTGGCGCCCTGCGGGATCGAGGAGATGATCATCGCCTTGGCGTCCTCGGACAAGCTCGAGGCCAGGCAGGACTCGGCCTTGGCGGTATCGCCGTCACCGGCAGCCTGGAACAGGTCGGTGATGACGGACTCCTGCGAGGGGCAGCCCATGCCGCGCGTATAAGCATAGCCAAGACCGCCGGCAGCGATCACGATGAGCAGAAGCATTACCAGGAAGATCTTGAGACCCGTGTGGCGGTGGCGACGACGAACCTTGGCCTGCTTGCGGTCCTGCTGGACCATCTCGGACTCAGACAGCGTAAAGAAGCCAGTGTCAGAGGGGTCGGGCATAAACTGACCGGTCGCGCCCGTGGGATCGAGCGGGTCGACAGCGGGAGCGTCCATCGCGGGAGCCGGGGCCGTGGACATGGCCGTCTGGGCCGAAAGCGCGGCGAGCGAGTCGTGCACGCGGGCAAGCTCGTCAGCCTGCTCGGGCGTGAGCTGGTAGATGCCGTCGGCGGTGGCGGCGTTAAAGGCATCGAGCGCATCGGAGGGACGGCCGGCGGCGGAAAGCGCTTGGCCCATGCCGGCGTTAAGGGCGCGCGTATCGTCGCGCGGACCGGCAAAGTCGATAGCCGTGCGGTAGGTCTCAACGGCGTCCGCGGGGCGGCCGAGCTTGATGAAGCAGCGGCCCAGATCGCCGAGGGCGGCGGCAGGAGCCGGGTTGGCGCCGTCGATGGCAGCCTGACGGAAGGCGGTGCCGGCGTTGGCATAGTCGCCCGACTGGAACAGCGCGTTGCCCAGACCCAGGTAGGCCTTAAACGGTGTGGCGTAGGAAGCGTCCTGGGTGGCTGCAGAGAACGCCTGGGCAGCCGTGGTGTAGTCGCCCACCGCGGCGAGTGCCTTGCCGCGGTTGGTGAGCAGGGCACCGCGCTTGCCATAGGCGCCGTCGTTGAGGGCGGCGGCGTAGGCCTCGGCGGCCTCGGCGTACATGCCCAGATGCATCAGGGCGTTGCCGCGCAGGTGGTCGGCCTCACCCATGATCTCGTTGGGAGTCTTTGCCGCGCCAAGCATCTGGGCGGCAGCGGAAAAATCACCCGCGCGATAAGCGGCGCGGCCCTGTTGGATCAGCTGGCTATTCAAGGAAGTCCCCTTTACTCGTGAACGATCTCGACATG
>CAMQPJ010000061.1 GCA_947003675.1 uncultured Collinsella sp.
AGAAGGCCCAAAGGATGGCCATGACTACGACGACGGTGCCGCGGATGAGCGCTGGAAACTCGGCGTAGGGGGCGTTGTAATAGTCCTCGGGCGTCTGCTGAAACAGGCGCATGGGCTACCTCCTTTGGTTGATAAGGTCCTCGATTATCGAGACGACCTCGTCGATGGTGTGGGCGGTGGAGTCGACGTGCACGGCGTCCTCGGCGGGCACGAGCGGGGCGACCTCGCGGCTGCTGTCAAGCTTGTCGCGCTGCTTAAGGGCGTCGAGGGTCTCGTCGACCTCGGCCTCGAGCTGCGCTGTGCTGAGCGGCTGGGCGTCGTTTTGGTGACGCTGCAGCACGCGGCGGCGGGCGCGCTCACGCGGGTCGGCGGTCAGGAAGACCTTGACCTGCGCGTTAGGGAACACGACGGTGCCGATGTCGCGACCCTCGGCCACGATATCGCGGTCCTCGGCGGCGCGGCGCTGGTGGATGAGCATGGCGGCGCGCACGCCCGGATAGGCCGAGACCTTGGACACGTTGGCGTCGACCTGCGGGGTGCGGATGGCGGCCGAAGCGTCTTGGCCGTCGATGGTCAGGCGCGTGTCCTCGCCGGTGCCGTTGGTAAAGCGGATCTCAATCTGCTCGGCGAGAGCGTCGATGGCCGCCTCGTTATCCAGATCGATGCCGCGGTCGAGCGCGGCGAAGGTGACGGCGCGATACATGGCGCCCGTGTCGAGCTTGTTAAAGCCAAGCTGACGGGCGATCTCCTTGGCGATGGTGGACTTGCCGGATCCGGCGGGGCCGTCGATGGCGACGATCATGCAATGCTTCCTTTCGATGGTTGACGTGCTGGTATGGTTCGCGGGCGTTGGGGCGCGGCGGGTTTGCCTAGCCCGTGTAGCGCTCGCGGTAGGTGTTGCGCTTGGGTGCTGAGCCATGGCTGCCGTGGTGACGCGTGCGGCTGGCAGGCGTGTCTTGGGGCTTGCCGCCGTTGCGCTTGGAGCTCGCCTGCTTGGGCGGGATGCCGCCGGCCTTGAGGATCTGCACCTCGCGGTCGGTGAGCTCGCGCCACGAGCCCTTGGCCACGTCCTTGAGCTCCAGGCCGGCAAAGTTGCAGCGGTGCAGGCGGATCACCGGGTGGTGGATCTTGCTCAGCATGCGCTTGACCTGGTTCTTGCGGCCTTCGCGGATGATGACCTCCACGGCGGTGGTACCGGGCTTCACACCCTGCGGGGCCACGGCTTCAGCCTCGCGCGCGTTGATGATGCGACAGATTGCCGGCTGGCACGGGCCGTCGTCGAGCTCGATGCCGCGGCGGAGTGGTTCCAAGTCTCGATCGGTCAGTTGGCCATCCACGAGTGCCTGGTAGGTCTTATAGACATGCTTGCTGGGATGCAGCAGGTCCTGCGAAAGGTCGCCGTCGGTCGTGAAGAGCAACAGTCCCGTGGTGTCGCGGTCCAGGCGGCCCACCGGAAAGAGCCCCGGAAAGCGGTCGCGCGGGACCAGGTCGGCCACACAAGGGCGCTCCTGCGGGTCGCTCATGGTGGTGAGGTAGCCGGTCGGCTTGTAGAGCATCAGGTATACGGCGCCCTGGTCGAGCTTGACGGGCATGCCGTCGACCTCAATGTGATCGTGGTCGACATCGACCTTGGTGCCCAGCTCGGTCGCGACCTGGCCGTTGACGGTCACGCGGCCAGCGGTCATCAGGTCCTCTGAGCCGCGACGGCTCGCCACGCCCGCGCGTGCCAAAAAGCGCTGCAGGCGCATGGTGTGCGGGTAGACGGACACCGCGTCGCCTACGGGCGCTGCGGTGTCCGTGGCGCTTGCGACGCGCGTCTCCCCTGCTTCGTTAGTCCTCGTCATGTATATCCTCCGAGGTAGCACCTGTGAGCAGAAGCTCCTCTTCATCGGTGTCCTCAACATCGGTATCGATCAGTTCGCGCTCTTCGTCCAGATCTTCGGCCTGTTCCTCGAGCGTAGACTGAATGCTGCGGCCGCTCAGGCGCTCGCGGATAAACTGGCGCGACTGCTCGTCGGGGGCAAACTGCTCCAGATCGGGCAGGTCGCGGGTGGAGCGCAGACCGAACTTTTCCAAGAAGGCGTTGGTCGTGCCGTAAATGATGGCCTGACCGCGCTGGGGGTCACGGCCGAGCTCGCGCACCAGACCCTTGTCCACGAGCGACGCGATGACGCCGTCTGAGTTGACGCCGCGGATGCCCTTGACCACCTCGCGCGTTACGGGCTGGTGGTATGCGATGACGGCCAGGGTTTCGAGCGCCGCCTGGGACAGCTTTTGCGTGTCCCAGCTCAACACATAGGCCTCGACCACGTCGTGGTAGGCGGGGTGCGTGAACAGGCGCCAGCCGCCGGCGACCTCGCGCAGCTGAAAGCCGCGGTTGGCCTCCTCGTACTCAACCTTGAGCTCGGCGAGCAGCGACGCGCACTCGCCGGGGGCGATATCCAGTGCGCCGGCCAGCGCGGGCGCACTCACCGGGTCGCTCGACACCAGCAGCAGCGCCTCGAGGGCGCCTTTGAGGCTGTTTGCCTCCAGCGTGGAAAGGGTTGACATGGTTGCGGCTCCTATTCGGTGAGCTCGGGGCCCTCGCCGGGCACATAGGCCTCGGCGCCTTCGACGCGGTTGATACGGATGGTTCCAAAGATCTCGTCCTGGCTCAGCGTGAGCGAGCCGCGCTTGGCGAGCTCAAGCATAGCTAGGAAGGTGACGACGAGCTGCTCGGTGGTGGCATCGCCGTCCAGTAGCTCGCGGAAGGTGCAGGTTTGGTGCGCCATGGTAAAGCGGTCGACTGAGGCCACCGTCAGGTCGAGCGGAACGCGATGGGGTGCCACGTGCTCGGCCTCCAGCAAGAAGGTCTGTCGCTTCCCGTCCAGGTCGGCGCAGATGACGGCGAGACCGCGCAGCGTGATGCCGGCAAGGTAGTCGGGCATAAGGCCTAGGAACTCGGGGTCGGGGCCGGCCACACGCGGGTGCATGCGGCTTTCGGCCTGCATGCGGGCACCGAGGGCTGCAGCCGCGCCTTTAAACTGCTTGTAGGCAATCAGGCGCTGGATCAGGACCTCGCGCAGGGCGTCGCCGTCAAGCGCGCTGAGCTCCTCGAGGTCTTCGTCGAACTCGTCATCGTCGTCATCGACTTTGCTCGGGGCCTCCTGCGGCACCAGAGAGGCAGCCTTGATGTCCAAAAGGGTTGCCGCCACCAGCAAAAAGTCGCTCGCCACGTCCAGGTCTAGCGCCTCGATGCGCTCGGCCTCGGCAAGGTATTGCTCGGCCACCTCGCTGATAGAGATGGCGCCGATATCTACTTTTTGGCGGGTTACCAGCTGCAGCAGTAGGTCGAACGGTCCGCTGTAGACCTGCGTCGACACGCGATACGACATCTTCGACCTCCTTTGACGGCGCCTTCGCGGCGCGGTTTGGGTGCATGTTGCGACCGTTTTGCACGGTCGACCTGTAAGTTTACCTTAGATGCCGGCGATTGCGAAGTTGAGCAGCTGCTCAGCAAGCGGATACACGGTAACGTCGAAATACCGGCCGATCACGTCGATGCCGGTCCACATGGGCAGCAGGTACAGCACCAGGATGAGGATGGGCATAGCATATTGCTGCAGATGGTAGTAGTTGTTGAGCGCCTTGCCCTTGAGGAAGGGCACGATGATCGACGAGCCGTCGAGCGGCGGGATCGGGATGAGGTTGAAGAACGCAAGCGACAGGTTGACCACGATGAACGTGGCGCCGAAGTTCATGATCTGCGACGCCAGGGCAAATGACATGCTGGTGTAGAGGTTGCCATAGGTCAGGCGCATGAGGGCGGCAGCAAGACACGCGAGTGCGATGTTCGATGCGGGGCCGGCTACGCTCACCAGGACCTCGTCGCGCTTGGGGTGCTTGAGGTTGTTGAGGTAGACGGGCACGGGCTTGGCGAAGGCAAACACCGGGCCACCGGCTGCGAGCATGAGCAGCGGCAGGATGATGGTGCCAAACGGGTCGATATGGTTGAGCGGGTTGAGCGAGACGCGTCCGCGCGAACGGGCCGTTTTGTCGCCGAGTGCCCAGGCCGCGGCTGCGTGCGCGCTCTCGTGGATAACGATGCCCACGATGACGGCAATCGCGCTGGCGAGCAGGTTCATGAGGTAGCTGCTGGACATGGTGCTCCCCTAGCGGACGCGGCGCGAGGTGCGCGTGAGCAGGTAGTCGGCCACAAACAGAATGACGGCGACGATGGCATAATCCAGGCGGAACACGCCGCCAAAGGGCGAGGTGATAACGCCGTAGCCTGCAATGGCGCTCGGCAGTGCGCGCGAAAGCTCAACGACAAAGCCCACGATCTGCAGCTTGGCGGTGAGGCCGCTAAAACACAGCAGCACGGTCATCGCGCTCATAAAGATGCCGCAGATGCGACAGGCGGTGGCGATGATGCTCATCGCCACGGCGGTGGCCTTACGAGAGTTCACGCGCGGTCTCCTCTTCGATCTGGGTGGAAAGCTCCAGCCATTCGTCCTCGAGCTTGGGCAGCTCTTGCTTAAGGCCGTTATATTCCCCCAGCGCGGCGTTGAACTTGTCTTGATCGGCATAAAGCTCTTCGCTTGCCATCAATTCCATAAGCTCGTCATAGCGGGCGCGCTTTTTGTCGAGCTCCGCCTCGATCTTCTTTAGCTGGTTGCGCACGCCCTTGAGCTTTTTGTTGAGCGCGGCGCGGGCCTGGGCCTCGGCGCGCTTTTGCTCCTTGGTCTTTTTGCCCTCGGCCGGCTTAGGAGCGGCAGCGGGGGTGTCGGCCTGGGCGGCGCTAGCTTTGGTGGGCTTGGCCGCGGCGGGCGCGCTCTCCCCTGCCGCCTCGGCGGCGGCGCGGGCTGCGAGGTCCTCGCGCTTGTAGAGGTAGTAGTCGTAGTCGCCGTCGTAGACCGTGACCTTGCCATCGCGGATGTCAATGATGCGGTTGGCCACAGCGCGTACCAGGTGCTCGTCGTGGCTGATCAGCACGATGGTGCCGGGGAAGTTCTGCAGGGCGTTCTCGAGCATGTCCACCGAGTCGATGTCCAGGTGGTTGGTGGGCTCGTCCAGGCACAGGAGTGCCTCGGGGGCCACAAGCATCTTGGCCAGTGCCAGACGCGCCTTTTCGCCGCCGGAGAGGACGCGGACCTGCTTCTCGATGGAATCGTTGTCGCTAAACAGGAAGGCGCCCAGCAGGCTGCGCTGCTGCGGCACGGTCCACTTGGGCGTGACGGTGTCGATCTCTTGCAGGACGGTATTGGACTCGGTCATGCCCTCGAGTGCGTGCTGGGCGTAGTAGGCGACGCCGACGTTGGTGCCCAGATCGCGGGTGCCGGTGGTGGGCGGCTCCAGGCCGGCGAGAATCTTCATGAGCGTGGACTTGCCGGCGCCGTTGGGGCCGACGAGCGCCACGTGCTCGCCGCGGTAGAGCTTGAGGTCGATATCGCTGTAGATGTGCTTGTTGCCGTAAGACTTGGACACGCCCTCCAGACCCACGACCATGTCGCCCGAGCGCGGCGGATCGGGGAACTTAAAGTCGATGTGCTTGTGGCCCTCGGGCAGGATGACGAGCTCTTTTTTGATCTGCTCGATCTTTCGGATGCGCTCCTGAGCCTGGGCAGCCTTGGTGGGCTTGTAGCGGAACTTATCGACGAAGACCTGCATGTGGGCGATGTCGCGCTCCTGGGCGGCGCGCTTGGCGCGCATCTGCTCCAGGTTGTCCTCGCGCTGCTTGAGGTAGCTGCTGTAGTTGCCGGTGTAGGTGGTCACGCGGCGGTTCTCGAGCGCGGCCACGTGGTCGACGCAGGCGTCCATGAAGGCGCGGTCGTGGCTGACGATGAGTACGGCGCCGTCGTAGTTGGCGATAAAGCCGCGTAGCCACTGGACGCTCTCGAGGTCCAGGTGGTTAGTGGGCTCGTCCAGCAGCAGCAGGTCGGGGTGGCGCAGGAAGAGCTTGGCGAGCGCGATGCGCATCTGCCAGCCGCCCGAGAACTCGGAGCACGGGCGCTCAAAGTCGGTGACCTTAAAGCCCAGGCCAGATAGGATCTTGCGGGCGTTGCTCTCGAGCTCGTAGCCGCCCAGGTGCTCAAAGCGGTCCTGGACCTGTCCGTACTCGTTGAGGAGCGCGTCGACATCCTTCCCCTGTTCGGAGAGCTCGGTAATCTGGGCCTGCAGCTCGTTGGCGCGCTCGCCCATGCGGCGAATTTCCTTGGCGGCCGCCATGACCTCGGCAAGGATGGTGGTGTCCTTGTGCTCCAGGTTGGTTTCCTGCTCTAGGTAGCCTACCTGGCAGTCCTTTGCGTACTGGATCTGGCCGGCGTCGGGGCTGTCGATGCCCATGATGATCTTGAGCATGGTGGTTTTGCCGGCGCCGTTGGGTCCCACGAGCGCAAAACGCTCGCCGGGGTTGATCTGGAAGGACGCGCCACTAAAGAGGACGCGCGCGCCGAAGCTTTTTTCGATCTTGTCGACCAGGAGGATCATGGTGCCGCCTTTGACCTTGTGTGCCTATATGAAAAAAGGCCCCAACTTGCGTTGGAGCCTCATTCAATGCTCGGGTGGAGACGAGGGGGATCGAACCCCTGACCTCTTGACTGCCAGTCAAGCGCTCTCCCAGCTGAGCTACGCCCCCGTGCGTAGAAGTACTATACGGGAACTCCCCCGTCGATGCAAGGACAATTTTGGAAAATTTCGCAATCGCGGCGCGGGCCGCCATCCGCCCAACGGCCGTCTTGCCGGCGCCAGGCCCATTACCGGGGCCAATCGCGCTCCCGCCGACCCGGCGATTTCAAAACCATGCCGGTTTACGGGGCCAGGCCGGGAACCCCCGAGCATGCCGTCATCGGTAAAATCAAAACCGCAGGTAGACGGCTTGCGCATTCCGTGAAATGCAGGGTATGGACGGCCGGTCCGGGTCCAGCCCCGTAATCCGGCATAGTTTTGAAACGGTTCTTGTCAACCAGCATAATCTTTTACGTGGATTTGAACTGCAAACGTTTATCAAAGCAATTTGGCAGGCATATGGAGTGGGAACTATGGCAAAAAGAAGCCGGGCTATTTGCCCGGCCCCTTGATTCTCTGGTGGGCCCTCCGGGATTCGAACCCAGAACCCAGGGATTATGAGTCCCCTGCGCTAACCGTTGCGCCAAGAGCCCTTATAAAATGGCGTGTGCGATAGAGGCCAATAGAACAGATCCCTATCTTGAACCACGTCGTGAAATACTACCATGCACGCGGCGCCCGTTCAACGGACGATCTTGTCGACCAGGAGGATCATGGTGCCGCCTTTGACCTTATGTGCCTATATGAAAAAAGGCCCCAACTTGCGTTGGAGCCTCATTCAATGCTCGGGTGGAGACGAGGGGGATCGAACCCCTGACCTCTTGACTGCCAGTCAAGCGCTCT
>CAMQPJ010000062.1 GCA_947003675.1 uncultured Collinsella sp.
GGGGGTAGGCTATGTCCGATTCCGTTGACACGACGGTCGATACGACCTCGTCGCGCGAGCGCATCAAGCGTGCCCTTTCCCACGGCAAGAAGGGCCGCGTCAACAAGGACCTGTCCAACAAGATCATGCTTGGCGTGTTTCGTGCCGCTGCCTACATCACCACGCTGGTGCTGGTCGCTATCATCGCCTACGTGGTCATTAACGGCCTGCCACATATCTCGCTCGACTTTATCTTCGGTTGGCCCCAGGGCGTCAACGCCGAGGGCGGAATTTGGCCCACGATCGTCTCGACCGTCTACGTGACGGCGCTCGCCATGCTTATCTGCACGCCGATCGCTGTGCTGGCAGCCGTCTATCTGGCCGAGTATGCCATGCAGGGCAAGGTCGTCGAGCTCATCCGCTACGCTGCTGACGCTTTGGCCTCGGTGCCCTCCATCGTTATGGGCCTGTTTGGCTACGCCTTGTTTGTCGAGGCCATGGGCCTGGGCCTTTCGATGGTCTCTGCCGCCCTGGCACTCGCGCTCTTGATGCTTCCCATCGTCATGCGCACCACCGAAGAGGCCATTCGCGCCGTTCCACGCTATATCCGTTGGGGCGCGTACGGCCTGGGCGCCACCAAGTGGCAGGTTGTCTCCAAGATCGTGCTTCCTTCTGCCTTTGGCCGTATTGCCACGGGCATCGTCCTCGCCATCGGCCGTGCCATTGGCGAGACCGCGGTGGTGCTCTACACCATGGGCCAGGCCATCAATCTACCTATTTCGCCGCTCGATTCCGGCCGCCCCATGACGGTTCACCTGTACCTGCTTGCCAACGACGGCATCAACATGAACGCAGCCTACGGCACCGCGCTCTTGCTGATGGTGATCATTTTGGCCTTCAACCTGTTTGCGCGCTTCCTGTCGCGCAAGCGTCGCTAGTTAAGGAGTCCCATGTCCGTTTATCAGTCCGCTCCCACGCTGGAGCAAGCGGACATTACGGCCAAGGATTTCAACTTTTGGTACGGTGACTTTCATGCGCTGACGGGGCTCGACCTCAACATCGCCAAAAACGCCATCACTTCCTTCATTGGCCCTTCGGGCTGCGGCAAATCGACGTTTTTGCGCTGCATCAACCGCATGAATGACCTGATCGAGGGTACGCGCGTCGAGGGCACCATGACGCTCGACGGCAACGATATCTATGCCGAGGGTGTCGACCCGGTCGACCTCCGTCGCCGCGTGGGCATGATCTTTCAGCAGCCCAATCCGTTTCCCAAATCCATCTACGAGAATGTCGCCTTTGGCCCTCGTCTGCAGGGCGTGACTAGCAAAAGTGACCTCGATGACATCGTGGAAGAATCGCTCAAGCGCGCCAACCTCTGGAAAGAGGTATCCAATCAGCTCAACAAGGACGGTTTGGCGCTCTCGGGCGGTCAGCAGCAGCGTCTGTGCATTGCGCGTGTGCTTGCGGTGCAGCCCGATGTCCTTCTGATGGACGAGCCCTGCTCCGCCATCGACCCCACGTCCGTCTCCAAGGTCGAGGATCTGATGGCCGAGCTGGCGCCCGAGATGACGATCATCATCGTCACGCATTCTATGCAGCAGGCCGCTCGTATTAGCGACTACACCGCATTTTTCTTGCAGGAAGTTGCCGGCGAGCCCGCCACGCTCATCGAGTATGGTCAAACCGACGCGATCTTCACCAGCCCGGTGGATTCACGGACGGAAGACTATATCACCGGCCGCTTTGGCTGATCGGTGCGACTAGTCCCAAGCCGATCGGACCTGGTCCGGTGCGTATTCACTGTGCGGGCGGCATGACCGCACCCAACTGATTGGAGTGAACCATGCGCAAACTGTTTTCCCGTCAGCTCATCGAAGCCCGTCACGAGATGCTGAGCATCTACGAGGCTGTAGACCTGGCGCTTCACGACGCCGTGAAGGCCTATGTGACCGACGATCGCAAGCTCGCCACCAAGACCAAGAAGCGCACGCTCTCGATCGATGCGCGCTGCGCCAACTTGGAGGCCGTGTGCTACAACCTGATCGCTACGCAGTCGCCGGTCGCCTCCGACTTCCGCTTGCTGCAGACGATCATCTACGTCGACTTTAACCTGCAGCGCATGACCGATAAGGTTCGCCAGATCTGCCGCGCCACGCGTCACATGGTCAAGGCCGACATCTCGCTGCCCCAGGAACTCGTCGCTACGGTCGAGGCCGAGGCCGAGGCTGTTTACCAGGTGCTGGGTTCGTCACTTTCTGCGCTCGTCACCAACGACATGTCCATCATCTGCAACCTGGCCGGCGAGGACGAGCCGGTGCATGCGGCGTACGAGAAGTTCTTCCGCACCTTTAACCGCATGGACACGGGCGATTTTATGGACGACGACAGCAACTATGACGACCTGCGCCGCGCCATCATGGTCTCGCGCTACCTCGATCGTATCGCCTCGATTTCGATCGATGCCGCCTGCCGTCTGACCTTCCTTTTGACCGGACAGCGTATGACTGCCGGCGATATCGCCCGTACGGACGAGGATGAGCTTGAGAGCATGCGCGTGCCTTCGGGCGAGGGTGTCATCATGAGGCCTGCCGTCGATGCACACTATGTTGCCAAAGTGCCCGCTAACGAGGTGAGCGAGGGTCTCCGCTACCTGCTCGAGCACCTCGAGGACGAGGACGACGCCGAGGACGACGAGGAGTAGGGCGGCCCCGTTCGTCGAAAGATTGTAAATACCTAAGTGAGCGCGGCCTTGCACATGCGGGGCCGCGCTCTTGCGTTAGCATGGGACTACTTGTTTGGCTGTCTGCGGAGGCGATTGGCAATGGATAACTATTTGGACTTGATACGCGCTCGCCGCGAGCAGATTCTCGAACGTTTTTATGCAGCACTCGATCGCGCGGGCCGTCCCCACGATGCCGCGCGCCTGATTGCCGTCTCCAAGACTGTTGGCGTTGATGAGACCGTTGCCGCTATTCAGGCGGGGTATCGCCATTTTGCCGAGAACCGCCCGCAGGAGCTCGTTCGCAAGCTTGCGGGCCTCGTAGAGCATCCGGAGCTACCCGAGGTGCGCTTCGATATGATCGGCAACCTGCAGACCAACAAGATCAATGCGGTTCTGGGCTCGGCCGAGCTGATTCATTCGGTAAGCTCGCTGCATTTGGCTCAGGCCATCTCGAGCCGTGCGGTCCGCAAGATTGAGGCGGGCGAGCTCTCCGGCCCCCAGCGCGTGCTGCTCGAGGTTAATGTGAGCGGCGAGGAGTCCAAGGGCGGCTTTTCGCCCGACGAGGTTCGCGCTGCCGCAAGTGAGCTTGCAGAGCTTGAGGGAATTTGTGTGCAGGGCCTTATGACTATGGCACCCCGGGGGAATAAGGATGTGGCGCGCCGCACCTTTGCCGGACTTCGCGAGCTAAGGGATGAGCTTGAGGCGACGCACTCCGACCTGAGCCTGCCCGAACTTTCCTGCGGCATGAGCGAGGACTTTGGGCCTGCCCTTGAGGAAGGCTCTACGCTCGTTCGCCTGGGCAGGGTAGTATTTAGCCCGGAGTTTGCAGTAAAATAAGGCTCTGAAGTGCGCACTGATTATCGGAGCGCCTGCACTAAACCGCGAGAGGACACAACCATGGGCTTCCTTGACGAGATTAAAAATAAGATGCACCTGGGCGGCCAGCAGGGTTACGACCAGGGTTATGGTCAGGACGACGACTACGGCTACGATGACGGCTATGACGACGGCTACCAGAACAACGGTTACAGCGGTGCCTCGGGCGAGGGCTTCTACACCCAGGATGAGCCGAGCAACGGCCTGTTGGGTCAGACGCGCCGCGGCGAGGCCGAGTCGGTGGCCGTGTACACGCGCTCCGGTCAGCTGGTCGGCGACGATTCTCGCCACGCTACGACCTACAACCCGCCGTCGCGCTCGCAGGAGACGGTTGCGGGCGGTTATCGTCCCGGTGCCTACGACACGCCGTCGAGCTACGCCGAGAGCACGCGTGCCCGCGCTGCTGCCCCCGCACCTGCTCCCTCACCGAGCGATGCCTCGGCGTATGCGAGCAACATCATCAACGCTACGCCGCAGCTGCCGGCCTATGTCCTGCGCCCCGAGAGCTATGACGACGTAGAGACCGTCGTGCGTCGCGTGCGCACCAAGCAGCCTGTCGCGCTGATTTTTGTGGGCGTTCGTACCGAGGTCGCCAAGCGCGTCCTGGACTTCTCTTACGGCTTTGCCTGCGGCCTGGGTGCCACAGTCAAAGAGGTGGGCGATCGCGTGTTTATGGTGCTGCCCGCCGGTTGCGAGGTCAAGGATTCGGACCTCAAAAAGCTCCGTGCCGACGGCTACCTTAAGTAAAGACAAGACGAGGAGATTCTCATCAACATCTACACCATTGTCCAGCTGGTCAATACGCTGTTCAACTTTTACTCCACGCTCATTGTGGTCTACTGCCTTATGACGTGGATCCCTATGAAGCAGGGCGGATTGCTACAGGATATCGCCGCCGTCCTCGATAGCGTGTGCGGCCCGTGGCTCAATTTGTTCCGCCGGTTTATCCCGCCCATGGGCGGCGTCGATTTTTCACCGGTCGTTGCGATTATTGCGTTGCAGTTGGTGCAGAAGCTGGTTCTGCAACTTCTTATAGGTATACTCATATAAAACTGGCTTAGTAACTCACGTCGGGCGCACGGCGCCAAGGCGAAGATAAAGGAGAACTTGTTATGGCTATTACCCCTGCTGACATTCAGGCGCAGACCTTCTCTGAGGCCAAGCGCGGCTACGATCCCGCCGAGGTCGACGTCTTCCTGGAGACCCTGTCCTCTGAGGTCGACGCCATGCTCGCCAAGATCGTCGATCTTAAGGGTCGTCTGACTGCCACCGAGCAGCAGCTCGCCGATACGCAGGCCCAGCTCGTTCAGGCTCAGGATGCTGCCGCTCAGGCCGTCCCTGCCGCGCCCGTCGCCGCTCCTGCACCCGACTTCTCCGCTCAGGAGCGCCAGATTTCCGCTGCCCTGATTGCTGCCCAGCAGACCGCCGAGGGCATCGTCAACGATGCCAACGAGAACGCCGACCGTATTCGCAACGAGGCCGACGCCAAGGCCCGCGAGGTCATCCGCCAGGCCCTGACCGAGAAGCAGGCCGAGCTTGAGGAGATCGACCGTCTTAAGGCTTCCCGCGAGGAGTTCAAGGCCGAGTACCTCAAGCTCATCCAGCACTTCATGGACGATGCTCAGAACTCCTTCCCGTCCGATCTCATGGCTTCCACGCCGGTCGGTTCCGCCGCTTCTCCGGCTGTGACCGTTCCTGCTGCCGAGCCGCTGCCCGTCGCCGAGCCGGTTATCCCCGTTGCCGATCCCTTCGCACCGATTGACAATTTCGCCGCCGACGACCTGGACTAACATCCAGCTATCATGTAGCGCCTAGAAAGGGCCCGCAGTTTGCGGGTCCTTTTTTTGTGGCTGTACGCAGTCTGCAAAACAAAACGCCGAGTCCTGCGTTTGAGGGCACAGGACTCGGCGAACGGGTGAGCGGTCAAAGGTAGATTTTAAGGCATGTCCTAAAATCTACTTGAGGAGGAAGTCGGGGAGGGGAATGGTGCGGGCCTCGCGATGCTCGGGATCGGCGATATGGTCGGCAGGATAGCCGCAGACGAGCATGTGATTGGGATAGATGCCCTCGGGCAGGCTGAACTGCTCACAGGCCACCTCGGGCTTAAAATGGCACACCCAGCACGTACCCAGGCCCTGCTCCTCGGCCTCCATCATCATCTGATCGCAAACAATCGAGGTGTCGATGGCACTGGAGTTCATCTGGTCATAAGGGCGCACCCAAGCATCGTCAGTAACGCTGCAAATAAGAAAGATAAGCGGAGCCCCAAAGATAGACCCCTCACGAGCAAAGCGCGGCTGACAAGCAGCAGCCTTTTCCAACAACTCCGGAGTATCAAGCACCATCACACGGGTTGGATGATTATTACAAGCAGAAGGAGCAATGCGCCCCGCCTCAACAATGGCATCCACCACCGACTGCTCAACAGGCCGATCCTCAAAAGAACGACAAGAATACCGAGTCCGAGCCAAATCCAAATACCCCATACGAGCCTCCAAAGCTAATAAAACAACCCAAAACTAAGCAAAAGGGTACCCAAAGCAACATTCAGCCAAACGTTTAAGGCGGTCCCAAAGTTTCCAATCGGGCCCCAAGGCCCTGCCAACAAAAGCCCCATCGCTTTCAAAGTATCAGCCAAAGTTTCCAATGGTGGTACGTAAGGGAGCGGGCCCGACCACTAATACCCTTTTGAACGACTCTGCTTGCAGCCGGAGTGAAAAAGGTTATTAGTGGTCGGGCCCGCGACCGCCGGGACACGTACCCCCAATTAACTGTTCTTCATGACAATCGAATCCACGACATCGGCCACATTTTCACAGCAGTCGGCGCAGTACTCCAGGAAGGCGTAGACGTCACGCCAGGCGATGACCTCGAGCGGATCCTTGCCGTTGACATGCAGGTTGCGCATAGCGTTGATGTAGAGCTCGTCGGCCTCGGACTCGATCGTGTTGATCTGGATGACGAGTTCGCGCAGGGTCTTGGACTTGCGGTAGTTGGGAAGCTCGACCATCAGGTCCTTCATGGCGCGGCAGGCATCGGTCACCTTGTGGGCGATCACGATGGCATCGGGATGGATGCTCTGGATGTTGGTGAAGTAGACGCGCTGCACGACGCCCTCGATACGGTCGAGCACGGTGTCGAGCGAGCAGCTCATCAGGTCCAGGTCCTCGCGCTCAAGCGGGGTGATAAAGGCCGTGAGCAGAGCGTCCTCAAGCTCATGGTGCTTCTTATCGGCCGCATGCTCGATCGCGTGCATCTTGTTGAGCATATCGTGAATCCTTGCGGGATCGAAGTTCTCGAAAATCTTGGTGAGCAGCTCAGCGGCCTGGACGGCAAGGTCGGCGCAGGCGACGTAGTTGTCGAAGTAGAACGAATCGGGTTTCTTTGCCATGAGTGGGTCCTTTCGAGGCGAAGTCGGGTGGGCGAGGTATTGCGGTCCGGATGGACGCTCGGTTTGACTAGATGAACATCATGAACAGCTTGGCCATGACAAAGCTGATGAGTCCGCAGGCGGGGAAGGTGAAGAACCAGGTGAACATCATGTCCTTGACCACGCCAAAGTTGATGGCCGAAAGGCGCTTGACGGCACCGACGCCCATGATGGCGCAGGTCTTGATGTGGGTGGAGGACACGGGGATACCGGTAAGGGTGGCAAGCAGCAGATTCGCGGCGCCTGCGAGGTCGGCGGAGAAGCCCTGATACTTCTCGAGCTTGACCATGCTCTGGCCGACGGACTTGATGATGCGCTCGCCGCCCACGC
>CAMQPJ010000063.1 GCA_947003675.1 uncultured Collinsella sp.
GGCAAGATGCTCGATATCGCCAAGGCAGTAGCGTTTTATGCCGAGTTGCCGTTGTGCGTATGCCCCACGGCGGCCTCGATGGACGGTCCGTGCAGCGCGATTTCGGTGCTGTATCACGAGGATGGGTCGTTCGACCGCTACCTGATGCTCGAGAAGAATCCAGATCTGGTCGTGGTCGATACCAACGTGGTCGCGGCGGCCCCGCTGCGTATGACGGTCGCTGGCATGGGCGACGCACTGGCAACGTATTTCGAGGCGCGTTCGTGCGCCGCGGCGCACGGCGCCAACGAGCACGGTGGCGCGCCGGGACACTTGGCCCTGGTCGCGGCACGTGCCTGCTACGACACGCTCATGGAGTGTGGCGTCGCTGCCAAGCGCGATCTCAAAAAGGGCCGTACATCGCCGGCGGTTGAGCGCCTGATCGAGTGCAATATTCTGCTCTCGGGCGTCGGCTTTGAGAGAGGTGGCTTGGCGTTGGCACATGCCATCGCCAACGGTCTGACGATTCTGCCCGAGTGCAGGGCTATGCACGGCGAGGCCGTGGCATTTGGTCTGGTGGTGCAGCTGCGCCTGGAGCGTGCGCCCGAGCTTAATCAGGTGCTCGAGTTTTGCCAGTGCGTCGGTCTGCCGACGACGCTCGAGGAGCTGGGCCTTGGCGAGATTTCCGATGCCGACCTGATGAGCGTTGCAGATGCGGCCTTTAGAAACGAACGCAATATGGCTAACGAACAGGCCAAGGTGACCAGACGAAAGCTCGTGCAGCTCATGCGCGAGGCATAGCTTGGCGCTTGATCGACCTTGTGCAATCGAGGCGGAGATAGGCCATAGACTATTTGCCTCAAAGGTGCGCCGCGTGTAATTTGCCCGAGGCGTGGGCCGATAGCGTATCATTATCTCTTGCTTGTTTGCACTGCTCAGGGAGGGGCCGCGCATGGCGCAGGAACACGATCTGTTTGATGACATTATCGAGATCAGCAAGGGTTTCGACTTTCTTAAAAACCCGCTTGGCGGCGTGACCGATGCACTCGATCCGTCGGCGCCGCAGTGGAATCCTGCCGACTACAAGGAGCGCCCGCGCGGCAACACCATTCCGTGCCTGACCTGCAAAAACGAAAAGAGCGGCTGCACCGCGTGCATGGACGTGTGCCCTGTCAACGCTATCGAGGTCGAGGAAGACGCCATTGAGATCCTCGACCCCTGTCGCAAGTGCGGCCTGTGCGCCGCTGCCTGTCCGACCGAGGCGATCATCTCGCCGCGCCTGGCGCCCAAAAACCTTTACGACGACATTGTCTCGGCGGCTACGAGCCACGAGACCGCCTACGTCACCTGCACGCGCGCCCTCAAGCGCATGCCGCGCGAAAACGAGGTCGTCGTTGCCTGCGTGGGCGATATTACGGCCGAGACCTGGTTCTCGGTACTGGCCGACTATCCCAACGTGAGCGTGTACCTGCCGTTGGGCGTGTGCGATAAATGCCGCAACACCGGCGGTGAGGATATTCTGGGCGAGGCCATTGCCACTGCCGAGGAGTGGGCCGGAACGGGCATGGGCCTGGAGGTCGACCCCAAGAGCCTCAAGTGCCATAAGCGCCGCGAGTACGAGCGCAAGGAGTACATGGAAAAGATTGCCCGCACCACGGGCCTGACGGTGACCAAGCTCAATCCGGCGACGGCGGCACTGGCCTCGGTGACGCAGAAGCTCAAAGCCCATCGCCATCAGATTACCCAGCTGGAGCGCACGCTCAACACCATGTGCGGCACCACGACGACCAAGCGTCGCCGTTCGCTCACGCACGGGCGGCAGCTGGTGCTCTCGACACTGCAGAACCATCCCGAGCTTGCCCAGAACATGCAGGTGAGCACGCCGGAATGCGACTTTGACAAGTGCACGTCGTGCGGCGAGTGCGTCAACGTGTGCCCCACGTTTGCCTGCGATTTGGTGGGAAGCGGTCGCTTTGCACTGGAGTCCACGTATTGCCTGGGTTGCGGAGCCTGCGTCAAGGTGTGCCCCGAGCATGCGCTCAAGTTGGTTGAGCATGACGCGTCCAATCTGGTCGTTGTCGACCCCGAGGCCGAGGAAAAGGCCGCTCAGAAGGCCAAGGCCCACGAAGAGGCCCAGAAGGCCAAGGCCGAGGCAAAGGCCAAGCTTGACAAGATGCTCGATCAGGTGGAGAAGCTCGCGGACTAGTCAGCGAGCTCTATCTCTGCTTCATTTGCGCCGCCGCGGTGTCCGGATTCGCCCGGATGCTGCGGCGGCGCTATACTTATACGGTTTGAAGTACCTGTACCAAAAGGAGCTGTCGTGTCCCTTTCCATCGGTATCGTGGGCCTGCCCAACGTGGGCAAGTCGACGCTGTTCACCGCGCTTACCAAAAAGACCGGCCTTGCCGCCAACTACCCGTTTGCCACGATCGACCCCAACGTGGGTATCGTCGACGTGCCCGATAGCCGCTTGCAAAAGCTTGCCGACATCGTTAACCCGGGCCGCATTGTGCCGGCGACGGTCGAGTTCGTCGACATCGCAGGTCTGGTGAAGGGCGCCAACGAGGGCGAGGGCCTGGGCAACCAGTTCTTGGCCAACATTCGCGAGACCGACGCCATCTGCGAGGTCGTGCGCTACTTTAAGGACCCCAACGTCATGCGTGAGGTGGGCCGCACGGGCGAGTTCGTCGATCCCGCCGGCGATGCCGACACCATCATGACCGAGCTCATCTTGGCCGACATGGGCACGCTCGAGAAGCAGCTGCCCAAGCTCGAGAAGGAGGCCAAGCGCGACAAGGAGCTCATGCCCAAGTTTGAGGTCGCCAAGCGTCTACTCGCCTGGCTCAACGAGGGTAAGCGTGCCGCAGCCATGGAGATGACCGACGAGGAGCGTGCCGCCGCCAAGGGGCTGTTCCTGCTCACCATGAAGCCCATCCTGTATGTGGCCAACGTGGACGAGGATATGCTCAACGACGACCTGGCGCCCATCGATGGCGTCAAGCCGTTGCCCATCTGCGCCAAGATTGAGGCCGAGCTTTCCGAGCTCGATCCCGAGGACGCCGCCGACTACCTGGAGAGCCTGGGCCTGGAACAGCCCGGTCTGGACGTGCTCGCGCAGGCGGCCTATAAGCTGCTCGGTCTGCAGTCGTTCTTTACGGCCGGCGAGATGGAGGTCAAGGCCTGGACGGTTCGTCAGGGCGCGACCGCCCCGCAGGCCGCCGGCGTCATCCACACCGATTTTGAGCGCGGCTTTATTAAGGCCGAGGTCATTGGCTATGACGACTACATCGAGCTCGGCGGTGAGCAGGGCGCCAAGGCCGCCGGCAAACTGCGTATTGAGGGCAAGGACTATGTTATGGCCGATGGCGACGTCGTGCACTTCCGCTTTAATGTGTAAGGACGACGCGCATGTTTAAATATGGCAAAAAAGCTGGCTACATGGGTATTGCGCTGCTCGTACTTGCGGTGATTCCGCTGGTGGTTGCAGCGTTTGTTATCCCCAACATTGGCCCCGAGGTGGCAACGAAGTTTAACGCCGCCGGCGAGGTGACGCGCTGGGGCAAGAGCTACGAGCTGCTGGCACTGCCGGTGCTCAACCTGCTGCTGAGCGTGGCGACGTACTTTACGGCGGGACGCCAGGCAAAAAACAACGAGGGCTCCGCTGTGATGGCACGTCTTACGTGCGAGCGCTACCTGCGTAACGGCTGCATCACGGGCGTGTTCCTCAACGTAATCAACGTCTACTTTATGTATTCGGCGATTACTGGAACGGGCTTTGGCTTTGGTTTCTAGCTTGTCCTTTTAGGCAACGAGCCTGCATGCATATTCAATGGCTGCTGCGAGGCCGCCGCTCGATCGTGGTTTAAAGACCATGTCGGCGGCGGCCTCGTTTTCGTATCCGGCACCGCGAAGGGCGAGTGCGATGCCGGCTTCCAGGAGAAGGGGCAGACCGCGTTGGCTGGTTGCGATTACGGCAGCCTGATTGAGCGAGCAGCTGTGCGCTTGGCATTGGATGGCAAGTTCACCTTGCGCCGGGCAAGGGATCAGAACAGCGGCGACGCGACTTGATAGCAATGCAAATGCTGTGCGCTCATCGGGCGAAAGGCATTCTGCTTCAACGACGACGAGCTTGGGCGGTGCGCTGTTTGTGCGAAGCGTGGCTCGGTACATGCGGACCGAAGAACCCGACATAGAAAACTCCTGTGTATTCGGCAAAACGTAAACTATAGTTTACGTTTATGTTCGGCTCCATTTCAAACTCGGCTGCATGGACGAACGTGCGAAACAGATTCTTGGCAGGCGGGTCGAAGAGACACGCAGGGACCTTGGTATCTCCAAGGTTGATTTTTGTGTGGCGACAGGAATCAGCCGCCCCTACCTCGACCGAATCGAAGATGGGACGGCAAATTTCACGCTCAAGGTTCTATTTAAGATCGCGCCCGCACTCGGCATGACGGTGTCAGAACTTCTCGAGGGCATCGAATAGGGGATACCCGCCGACAGCTGAATTACGCCATCGGGATGCGGTCGTGGTTGACTTGGCTGTAGAACAGACGCTGAATCTCAGCCGCATCGCGTGACTGGCCGAGCGCCCACATGGTTTTGGCCACGAGCGTCTCGGTGGTCATGTCATCGCCGCGCAGAATGCCCGGATGATCGGCGTAAGCACGGCCAACCTCATAAACGCCCAGATCGAGGCCCTCTTCGGGGACCTGCGTGGTCATAACGACGGTGCGGCCCGAATCGACCCAGCGAAAAATTGCCTCTTGGAACGACTCGCCCGACTCACCAAACTCGGGAATACCGCCAATGCCAAAAGTCTCCAGGATTACAGCATCGTAGCTATCGGCAAGGGCGTCGAGGATGCCCGGGTTTACGCCGGGCGTAAGCTTGAGTACAAATACGCGCGGGTCGATGCTGTCGTAGAAACGCACCGGGTTTTCGCCCTGATGCGTGCCGTGAAGTCCATTGCGCACGATGCGGTCATTGCGGATGTAGGCAATGGGCGGATAGTTGACGCTAATGAACGCGTTAAAGCTCATGGTGCGCTGCTTGCGGGCGCGCGTGCCGGCAATGGCAACGCCGCCAAACACGATCGAAACGTCGTGCGAGTGCTCGTCGAGCGCATAGAGCAGGCTCTGGTACAGATTGAGTTTGGCATCGGTAAAGGGGTTGCCCATGGGCTTTTGCGAGCCGGTGAGCACGATGGGCTTGGGGCTGTCTTGAATCAGGTAGGAAAGCGCTGCTGCGGTGTAGCTCATAGTGTCCGTGCCGTGTAGGATCACAAAGCCGTCGTGGTCGGCATAGCCTTCGACGATGACATCGCGGATGCGCATCCAGTCACTGGGGCGCATATTGGTGCTGTCGATGTTCATGGGCTGCATCACGTCGAGCTCGCAGAGGCCCGAGGTCTCGGGGACGCTCTGGGCGAGCTCCTCACCGGTCAGGGCGGGGGAGAGGCCGTTGCCGTCCTCGGTTGATGCGATGGTGCCGCCCGTGGCGATGAGAAGGATGCGCTTCATGCTGGTATTCCTATCGTATTTGCCGCCGCAGAGGCGGAGTCGTTCGGCAGTATTGTGGCACAGGGCGAGGAATGTTCAAACGTATTACATCATCTGTAACGTTTGGTAACACTTCAATTGCCGTCAAATAGGGCCCAGGTCGTGCGTTTGCCGTGCACTGATGGCTGCGAGGGACGAGAAACCCCATATAACGTGTACACTATGGAAGTTATTTTTGTTCATTCGCGCGGGCGGGCACCGGCTCCCCGCCAACAAGAGAGGGATACCATGGATCAAAATGCTTCCGCAAAGGTCCTCGTACTCGACTTTGGTGCGCAGTACGGTCAGCTCATTGCCCGTCGCGTCCGCGACCTCAATGTGTATTCCGAGATTGTTCCCTGCGACATCTCGGCCGACGAGATTCGCGAGATGAACGCCTCTGCGCTCATCCTTTCCGGCGGTCCGGCTTCTGTGTATGCCGAGGACGCTCCGTCCATCGATCCTGCCATCTTTGACCTGGGCCTTCCCGTCCTGGGCTTTTGCTACGGCCATCAGATCACAGCCGTGACGCTCGGCGGCAAGGTCGGCCACTCCGAGGTGGGCGAGTACGGCCGCGCCACCATCACGCGCACGGCCGGCGCCAAGCTCTTTAACTCCACGCCCATGGAGCAGACCGTGTGGATGAGCCATCGCGACGCCGTTTCCGAGGTGCCCGAGGGCTTTACTGTTACCGCCAGCACCGACGTGTGCCCGGTCGCTGCCATGGAGTGCGTCGAGCGCAAGATCTTCACCACGCAGTTCCACCCCGAGGTCAAGCACTCCGAGTACGGTCAGCAGCTGCTGAGCAACTTCCTGTTTGAGATCTGCGGCCTGGAGCCCAACTGGAGCATGGACAACCTGGTCGAGACCATGACGGCCGAGTTCCGCGAGAAGGTCGGCGACGACCGCGTGATTCTGGCCCTGTCCGGCGGCGTCGACTCCTCCGTCGTGGCTGCGCTGGGCGCCCGCGCCGTGGGCAAGCAGATGACCTGCGTGTTCATCAACCACGGTCTGCTGCGCAAGGGCGAGCCCGAGCAGGTTGAGGAAGTCTTCACCAAGCAGTTCGACGTCGACTTTATTCACGTTCACGCCGAGGACCGTTATGCCGAGCTTCTGGCCGGCGTGACCGAGCCCGAAGAGAAACGCCGCATCATCGGTACGCAGTTCTGGAAAGAGTTCTTCGCCGTGGCCCAGCAGCTCGAGACCGATGGCAAGCCGGTCAAGTACCTGGCTCAGGGCACCATCTACCCCGACATCATCGAGTCCGGCGCTCGCAAGACGGGCGGCAAGACGGCCACCATCAAGAGCCATCACAACCTGATCCCGTTCCCCGAGGGCGTGCACTTCGACCTTATTGAGCCGCTCGATCACTTCTTTAAGGACGAGGTCCGTGCACTTGGTCTGGCGCTGGGCCTGCCGGGTCACATCGTGTTCCGTCAGCCTTTCCCGGGTCCGGGTCTGGCCATCCGCATCATCGGCGCGGTCGACAAGGAGAAGCTCGAGATCCTCAAGAACGCCGACGCTATCGTGCGCGAGGAGCTCGACGCCTACAACCAGCGCCTGTATGAGCAGACCGGCGAGCGTAACTCCGAGCACAGCTGCTGGCAGTATTTTGCGGTTCTGCCCGACATCAAGTCCGTCGGCGTTATGGGTGACGAGCGCACCTACCAGCGCCCGATCATCCTGCGTGCCGTCGAGTCCAGCGATGCCATGACCGCCGACTGGGCCAAACTGCCTTACGACGTCCTGGCCCGCATCTCCGGCCGCATCGTTGCTGAGGTCCCCGGCGCCAACCGCGTGTGCTACGACATCACGTC
>CAMQPJ010000064.1 GCA_947003675.1 uncultured Collinsella sp.
TCATGGTTCGTCTGCCCGAAGAGGACATGAAAATCATTCGCGCCGACTACGAGAAAATCATTTCGTACATTCAGGATGGTCGCGCAGACGAGCTGTCGGAGGGCATGACCACCTACTTGGGCGCCTGCACAAAGGGCGCAACCGAAGCGACAATGTGGGTCGACCAGTACTACGAGTACTTCAATACCGATACGGGCGAGATCGAACGCCGTCGCGCGAAACGTCGCGCCTTTTCTCTCAAACGCTCGTACATGGACTATGTGCTTCACGCCTATGTTCTCGGTGCCCCGCGTATCGGCGAGAGCATCGTTCGAGGCGACGACGAGTCCATTGATTTCGAAAGCTACGTAACTGGACTGATCGAGCAACACTATGGCGAAACTGATCGCCAGATTGCGGAGCAGTACGGCTTGGAATACACAGGAAACAAGGCGCAATGGACGACACTCGTTTATCGCATGCTCGGCATAAAAAACAATGCTGCCGAGGAGTTCGTTAAGGCTGGGATTAACGTCCGCGCTTGTCGCGTTAATAAGAGGGGGCACATCGAGCAAGCAATGTCCTTCCCTCCGTTTGAGTTTAAGCAGCTAATCAATGAGGATTGGGAAACGTCTTCCTTCCGTGCGCGCCTTGAGACCAGTCGTTTCTTCTTTGTCGTGTTCCGTGAGGACCACGAGGGGGAGTGGCGCCTTGACCGCTGCCTATTCTGGGCAATGCCGGCAAACGAAATCGAAGGCCCCGCAAAGGCTTGTTGGGATGAGACACGAAAGGTCATTCGCGAGGGCGTTGAGCTCAATCCGTATCGGGATGCAAGCGGAAAGCTCAAAGTGACCAACAACCTGCCCGGTATGGCAGACAACCCGATCGTTCACGTCCGCCCGCATACCTCAAAAGCTGCGTACAGATTCGCCGACGGAACCGAAATCGGCGATATTGCGAGGAACGCCTACGAGTTGCCCGACGGACGTTGGATGACCAGGCAATCGTTCTGGTTTAACAAGGGCTATTTGGAGCATATTTTGGGACTGTAACAAGACCGTCTTCACATGCTGGTGCGCCCCGGACGCTGTCCCGGCTGTGGTATCGATGTCGTGTATGACGATGCGGACACCTAATTGTCTGTCGGGTGCTTCTGCCTTTGGGCGATACCTTGCCGCCAGGAGCGCTCGCCGGTACCTAAGATATCTTACAGGTAGATCCCCTCGCACAGGGGCTTGTGGAACTGGGTGTGGTGGTCGCGTGCCCAGGTAAAAAGTGCCTGGTCAAAGTTGCCCTGTCTGGCGTGGATGCCAAAGACGCCGGCGACTTCCACGCGCACGAACTCCAGCGCGGGCAGCTTGTTGATAGCCGTGAGCGCAAACGGCGACATGGGCTCCTCGAACAGGTAATGGCTGCCTTGCAGCGCGCCACAGGCGGTGCAGGTGCTGGCGAGCGATACGGTTTTGGTGGTGCGCGACGTTACGGGCTTGTAGCCGCAGCGCTCGCGCAGGTAGTCGCGGATCTCGGCCGGCACGCAGCCCAGCGCGGGAACGATGGCTATGGCGTTGGCGCGGGCGGTGTCGATTGCGATGTGGCCCGCGTCGTCCATGGCGGGCGCAGCGCCGGGCGCGGCCTTGCTGCCCGAGTCCTCGGCCACCCGATACGGAATGCCAAAGGCCGCGACCGTCGTCTGCTCGTGGCACTTCCAACATTCGCGCTTGCCAAGCACCAGATAGATGTAGGGCGCGCTGGGGTCGGAACGATCCACGCCGGGCAGCCACGCGGCAAAGGGCTCGGGGTTGACGCCATCGGGCACGTACCAGATCTTCTTGACCCGGTCCCACTTGGCGCCCAGGGCCTTGGCCTGGTCTTTGTGCGAAAAGGGAACATCGAGCTCGGTGCGCATGGCGGCTCCTTTGTGCGGCTTGCGGTGCATGTGCTCCAAGGATACCCCAGCGGCGGACGTCCGATGCATGCCGACGGAATTGCTGATGTTCTTGCTGTTGGCCGCGGCTGGTTGCAAACGCGACGGTGCCGTTGGGGCATTGCTATAAGTCAGCAAATGAGCAATTTGGCCGTCCAAGCAGTCGCAAAGCAAAATGGAAGTCCCGCGCCGTCAAGCAGTTTTGCCACTGCTGCACTACATAACCACAGTTAAACGCGGCAATTCGCTCTTGTACAGTCTTAACCGTGATCACACGTCATTAGTAGCTCAGAGGTTAGGGCGGTGACTGAATGGCTCGGTACAAAGGCGAGAACAGGGCATGGGAAGGAGCCGCTCGGCTGCTCGCAAATCCGGCGCGCGGACGTGAAGGTGTGCGAGACCCCCTAAGCACGTGGCCGAGATTGGCGGGTGGAGCCTGCGCCAAGTCCAGAAGTGGTGCGCGGACGGGACGCTCCCCGCGATGATGATCGGCGGCACCTGGGCGATCAGCGGGCAGAAAATCTGCGACATGCTCGGCATTGAGGACTAGCGATGCCTATGGAAGCATTCAAGGAAAATGACACCGGTGGCCGTATACTTGGCGGCGGGGCCACCGGCGGCGAGTGGACAGGCCGGGGGCCTGTCGTGGCTGCATCTTACAGCTCGGTCACGGGGAGCGCCGCCTCGCAGCTCGATTGCGGGGTGAGCCAGCATGAACGATAAGGAGAAGGCCGACTTGGCGTTCCTCTCTATGGAGCCGCCCAAGAACTACGAGACTTGGAAGAACATCGGCATCAGCTACGAGGCCGCTGGAGGCGACCACGACACGTTCCTTAGCTGGTGCTCCCACGACCCCGAGAAGTACGACGAGGCCGTTACCCGCAAGCTCTTCAAGCATGTGGACGAGGGCGGTAGGATCACGGCGGGCACGCTCTTCTGGCATGCGGCGAACGCAGGCTGAAAGAGTACGGGCGACCATACAAGCGGAGCGCTTTGCACGGCCTCCGGCGGCCAGGACCTCTCCGGATTGCCGTACTTGGAGCAGGCGATCAAGCAAATCGAGGCCAAGGCGTTTTACCTGCACTTCTGCTGTTTACGGGAAGCAAACAGCCGTTCGGTGACGTTTTCAAGCTTAGGTCTCCAATCCCTCTGATTGCTGCTAATCTATAAAGTTAGCGAGTTGAATTCTTTTCGAGTTTGTGACGCTCGCATACGGTCATTCTAGGACGCCGAAGGGGTGATTGCGATGAGCGTTGATAGTTCCACGGAGGATAAGGCTCAGAGCGCCTCCATTGGTGCTGTGGATTTGTTTTGCGGGGTCGGGGGCCTGACCTACGGTTTACGCACCGCTGGCATCGATGTGGTGGCTGGGTTTGACCTCGATTCCTCTTGCCAGTACGCCTACGATGCGAACAACGGCAAGGACAAGTTCATCTGCAAGAACATCGCCGAGGTCACCGGGGAGGAAGTCAAGGAGCTCCTGAAGGACTTTGACATCAAAGTCTTGGTAGGGTGCGCTCCTTGCCAGCCCTTCTCGAAGCACCGCAAGGACAAGAAGCATCGCGAGAAGCACAAAGACTGGGGGTTGCTTGCGCAGTTTGGGAGGCTTGTACGTGAAGTGCAGCCAGATTACGTGTCCATGGAGAACGTGCCCGAGCTCGAGAAGGAGAGCATCTTCTCTGGTTTCTTGAACACGCTTAAGGAGTCCGGATACTCGGTGGAATACAGCGTCGTAAAGGCTGAGGAGTACGGTGTGCCCCAGCATCGGCGGCGATTGATTCTGCTAGCTTCTAGAAATGGGTCCATCAGCTTGATTGACCCTACGAATGATAACGCTCATGCTGTTACGGTTCGGCAGGCAATAGGTGCGCTGCCTGCCGTGAGCGCTGGCGGCTCTTGCAGGGGGGACTCTCTGCAAACGGCGTCGGCGCTATCAGAACTAAACTTGAAGCGCATTAAGGCTTCGACGCCTAATGGCACGTGGCGAGATTGGCCTGAGGATCTGAGGCTTGATTGTCATAAAAAGGCTGCTGGCCAAACGTACCCTGCGGTCTACGGGAGGATGGCTTGGGACGAGACGTCCCCAACTATAACTACGCAGTTCTATATGTACGGTACGGGCCGGTTTGGGCATCCAGAGCAAAATCGAGCCCTAACCTTGCGTGAGGGTGCCGTCTTGCAGAGCTTCCCGCAGGATTACAAGTTCATTAGGCCTGGCGAGAAGATCAGCAAGAAAGCTGTGGCACGGCATATTGGAAACGCCGTGCCACCAAAGCTCGGCGAAGCGGTTGGCAAAAGCATAATTGCCGCTTGCGTACACTAGCCCTCTTCTGATTCGGTCATACCGCGCCGATATTCACCGGCGTTGAGGTAGGTCGAAACATCCTTGCGGAGCTGCATCAAAAATGAGTCAACATGATTGACTAGCTCCGCAAGCTCCGATGTTGTCACCTGATTGCTTGCTTCTGCAAACGAAATTGATCCATGAGCTAGGTCATTCCGTCGATTCTTGATGTCTTTAAGCTCGCTCTTAATCTCATCCCTCTTGCAGTTCGCTATATCATCATGAATCGATATTCCGTGGTCATCAAAGAGCTTGAGGATTTTGTCTGCATCTAGATTTCCACCGGCGATGGTGTTCCGAACGCTGAATTGAAGTACGTTATTTTTAACAGCATGATCAAGCAACCTCTTGCTTATGGACTCGGCAGTACTATTGCTGGCTTTTGGGTCGCTCAACCCGTTATACATTTGGGTATGATGCCAAATCGATTGAAGCTTTTCGGAAACCTCAGCGTAGCCGCAACCCTCGTCCTTTACTCTGTCGTAAATCGCCTGCATGAGATTAGTGACTGAGTACTCAATGATGTTGTAGATCATAAGCTTGACGTTGGAGCGGATGACACTGGAAACGAGGGTCACATCTGGTGTCGATGAGGGCAGGCCACTGGGATTTGCCTTTTCAGCGATTTCGTACGCTCCTCGCATTACAGCATTGTAGCGCACGCCCTCTGCACCTTGGTCAAGCGAATCGAGCAGGGTCGCGAGCGTAATCATGCTCTTGGTCTCACCAAGGCGGTCGTTGTAGACCTCTTCGTACCCCAAGTTAAAGTCATTGGAATCCATAAGGTTTACCGCTCCGCCTTCAGCTTGTTGGCAACGAAATCAATGCGAGCTTTCAACTTGGCCTTTACGTTTGCCGAGTCTGACCGCACAAGGGTCTGGAACTCTTCGCAATCAACCCAAGACATGTCTTTGCGCGAAAGGTCCTTGTCCTCCGACAACGCCACGGCAACGCCGACCGCAATAGCTTCGAAACGCGCATGAGGAGTCGTTTTTCCTGTCGGTGTCTTTTTGAAACCCCTGTCTCCCAAGCACTTCTCAACGTATTCCAACATTTCTTTGAAGCGAGCGACGAGTTCATTGCGCTTGTCAGGTGACTCGGCAAGCTCGATGTTCATGCGATTCGTGTATTCATCCAGGTAACTAGCAACGCGGTCTTTGTAACCCTCGAAATCTGGGTAGCCGTCTGCATAGGCGAAGAAACGAGTGACAAGTTCCATGTCATCGTAGTGTTTGCGCGCCGTCTCGCTTAACGGGGCAAGTTTTATAAAGAGCGGATCTTTGGAGAGCTCGCTTACTAGTTTTGTAAAATCGCCGCCCATGGAGCCACGGCGAATTTCTTGCGATTTGAGCTGCTTGCCCGATGAATTGATACGACGAAAAATCTCCTGTCGGACGTCAAAGGTGGTCCCTTCCTCAAGGTAAACCACTCGAAAGCTCGCGTTATCGAATCTTCTTTGTACTTCTATGGGAAGTTCTGAATAGGTCTTTCCGTTGACAGATGTAAGGATGTCTAGATTGCACAAGGTTAAATCGCCTCTGGCAAAGTTCACCAAGGCGTTCATCCTTTGCGCTCCATCAACGATTTCCGTTCTGCCATCTTCAGCATCGGCAAAGAACATGTAGGGAATGGGCAGGCCAATTAGCACAGACTCAATAAAGTAGCTGCAGTCAACGTCTGTCCAGACGAAGTTCCGTTGATAGTCAAGCGGAATGTAGAATGCATCAGCATTGAACTTATTGATGAGGTATTCCGCAACGTATTCGCGAGTGCTGAATCGCACATCCTTTTTCTTGTCGCGAATCTGTTCGGAAATCTCGATCGTCTCACTTTGTTGATCAGTCAATCGCCTTCACCTCAATCTATAGCAGGACGAAGCCAACTTAGGTCTGACTGGCTGTGGGATGTGAAGCCCTCTCCCATAACCAATGCTGCACTCTAATGATACCAGCAGATGCCTGGCATTAGAGTCGTGCCCCTCTGCCACTTTGTGACGCCCGTCTAGGCTGCTCGTATCGAGTAACTGGGCGGGCGCCTTGTTGTGCCTGCCGCGATTTGAAAGCAGGATACATGGACGGTGAGACTCATGGCGACGAGGCGGCGAAGGTCGAGCTCGCGGAAGGGCAAGAGGACGCGAGGTCGGCAGAGGTGGCGGACGCCCTTCGCTCGGGGATCGAAGCGGTGGAGGGCGCAGCAGCCGACGAGCGCGTGGAGTACTGAGCTCAGGCTCGCTGGGGCGCGGAGCGTCAAGGCCGCGCGTGCCCTTCTCGACGAACACGGGGGCGACGTGGGCGCGCTCAAGGAGGCGGAGCCCTGACTCTTCTCGGTCTCCCCGCGCCCGCTGGGACCACGGGGCTGCCAAACGCGGGAGCCGCTGTTTGTGTCGACGACAAGCTGAACATTGTGGCGCGACCAAATTGAGCACTTTGGCAAACACGCCGCGTTAACCTATCCCACCGCCTTGCCGAGCATGAGCGTCGCCTCCATACGGTGACTCGCGCCGGTGAACTCGACCAGGCGGCCGTGGTGGACGATGCGGTCGATCATCGCCGCCGCCATCTTGTCGTCCCCCAGGACCGTGCCCCACTTGCTGAACTCAATGTTTGTGGTGATGACCAGGCTGTGCCTCTCGTAGCAGTCCGACACCCCCTGGAACAGCAGCCTCGCGCTGTCGAGGTCCAGCGGCACGTAGCCGAACTCGTCCAGGATGACCAGGTCGTTTCTGGCGATGTCCCTCATCGCCGCCTCCAGCGAGTGCTCGCGCGCCGCCTTTTGGGATACATTTGGGATACAGCGCTATATACAAGAAACCGGTCTACCGCATTTCCGCAGGTAGACCGGTTGAACATTTGGTGGGCGTTAGAAGATTTGAACTTCTGACCTCTTCCGTGTCAGGGAAGCGCTCTCCCCCTGAGCTAAACGCCCGATCAAGGGTGCGCAAGCGCGCAAGGGATAATATAACGGAGCCTGAACTCGGTGGCAAGAACATTTTTAAAAATCGCTTACATTGTGGAATTCGGGGGCTTTGTCATATCCATTTCAAAAGAGCCTGCTGCCGCG
>CAMQPJ010000065.1 GCA_947003675.1 uncultured Collinsella sp.
TGACCGTGCAGCCGACGCTTGCCGAGATGTTCTTTGGCCCTGTGACGCTTGAGCTTAAGGGCGTTATCGCCGCGCTGGGCCTGGCCTTCCTGATCATTCCGCTGATGGAGATCTACAAGGCGATCATGCGCGCGGTCGAGAAGGAGTAGGTCGAAAGGCCATCCTTCCCACCGGCCCGACCGCCTGCGGGGTTTCTTCTTCGCTGGTCCTCGCGCTTCGCGCTGCGGGATCGCTCAGAAGAAACCCCTCCCGGCGTCGGGCCTTCGGATAGCCTCTCGGGACCGTAAGCTGAGGGAAAGTGTGTGAGCTGGTCGGGCTTTGCCCGGCCAGCTCTTTTTGATTTAAAATACCTGCTCAGTTGTGATTTTGGGTACTGGGAGGCGTTTGTGGGCAAGGCTAAGGCTAAGGCGAAGAAAAAGACGACGGGGGCGCGGGCTAAGCGCGATCGTCGTCGGAAGCTCGCGACCGAAGCCCCTGCATCTGCTGAGGAGCTGCTGGCAAGCGTACCGGGGCTTGACGCGTTGCAGGATGTTCCGGCGTTCGATGACCTGCCGATCGATGATGCTCAGCAAGCGGCATTTGACGACTTTTGCGCCCAGGCCGAGGAGCCCGAGCAGATGCAACTTGGTGCCGTGGTGCGCCTGGATCGCGGGTTTCCGTTGGTGGCGACTGCCGACGACACCTTTCGTGCCGAGCATGCCGTGGGGTTTGCCAAATCGCGTGGCGAGGATGAGGTTCTGCTGCCCGCCGTGGGCGACCGCGTGGCGGTTCGTCGTGCTCCCGGGCACGACATGGGCGTGATCGAGTGCGTGCTGCCGCGCCGCACGAGTTTTGAGCGTTGGCGCGGACGCGCTCGCGGCGAGCGTCAGGTGCTTTGCTCCAACGTGGATAGCGTGCTGATCGTGCAGGCGCTCGGCGCCGGTGAGGTGCTGCTCGACCGCGTGGCGCGCTCGCTGGTGTTGGCGCTCGACTGCGATGCCGAGCCGGTGGTGGTACTCACCAAGGCCGACCGCTGCGAGCCAGATGAGCTCGAGCGCGATCTGGACCGCGTGCACCGCTTGGTGGGTCCGGACGTGCGCGTAATCGTGACATCCTCTGCCGAGGGCCGTGGTTTGGATGAGGTGCGCGCCTGCGTGCCCGCCGGGAGCTGCGCCATGATCCTGGGTGAATCGGGTGCCGGCAAGTCGACGCTGCTCAACGCGCTGTTGGGCCACGATACGTTGGCTACCGGCGGTGTGCGTGAGCGCGATGACCAGGGTCGCCACACCACGGTCGCGCGCGTGATGGTGGTGCTGCCGGGCGAAGCCGGCGTTATTGCTGACGCGCCGGGACTGCGCAGTTTGCCGCTCGTGGGGCATGAGCGGGGCTTGGCGCGTGCGTTTCCCGAGATCGTCGAGGCGTCGCGTGCGTGCCGGTTTGGCGACTGCACGCATACCCACGAGCCGGGCTGCGCCGTTCGCGAGGCCGAGGACGCCGGGCGGATCGACAGCCTGCGCCTGGAGACGTTCCAAAACCTGGCGTCATCCATGCGTGTGAGTGCTCAGATGCTCGATCCTGACGTTCATCTGTAATTAAATCTATCTATGACAGCCGTCTCCCAACTGTTCGGGAGGCGGCTTTTTGCTGTCAAAGCGCCTCGAAATATGCGTTTTACTGACGTGCTGACCAAAACCTTGCCACGAGCTTGACGGGCCGGTCAGCTTTTGGTCGGCATTTGGTTTGACACACAAAACCAAGATCGCGATCGCGTCGTTTTGTTGCTTGTCCGCTCGGACAATGGTGGTACGGGCATCTGCCCGGTGCTACCTTGAGAGGAGCGGCCGTGAACAAGAGCAAGCGCATCGCCATCAGTCTGATCGCGGGCGTGCTTGCCGCGGCGCTCTGCATGGTCTACGGCTCGTCGATCCGCTCGCAAGCCGAGCAGGCCCAGGCCGATACTTTGGCAAAATACGGCGGCGACCGCGTTGAGGTGTGCGTCGCGGCGCGCGATATCGATGTGGGCGAGACCCTCGACGAGACTAATGTCATAACTCAGGAATGGCTGGCGAGCCTGTTGCCGCGTGATGCGGCGACCGAGCTGCGTCAGGTGCGCGGCGACGTGACGACCTCGCGCATTCCCAAAAACGCCGTGATTTGCAATGTCTACACCAAGGCCGAGAGCCACAAGCTCGAGGTGCCTAAAGGCAAGGTTGCCGTTTCGGTGGCGGTTGATGCCGAGCACTCGGTCGGCGGCGCCACGGGCGTGGGCAGCTATGTGGACGTGTACGTGCAAAAAGATGGCGTGACCGATCGTTTGTGCGGAGCGTACGTGATCGATACCAGCGAAGATGCCGGCACCACGCGTGAAGGCAAGATCGAATGGGTGACGCTGGCGGCAGACCCCGAAGATGTCAAGGAACTGCTGGGAGCCTCGGGAAAGGGAACGGTCAGCTTGACGATTCCCGCCACGGCGCGCGGCAAAAAGAGCGGAGGCGACGAGTGATGAAGGCGATCTGGCTTGCGTGCTGCGCGTGCGGTGATTACGGGCTGCTACAGCAGGAAGTCGAGGGCCGCGATGTGGGCGCGCAGGTACTTCGCGTGGGCGACCTGGACGGGCTGGTATCCATGGCGCGGGCGTTTCCGTCGCGCCGCGGTGCCGCCATCATCGCGGCGTCTCTGTTCGATACCGAAGACGTGCGGAAGACCGTTGCGCGCCTGACGGCCGAGGGCCGTGTGAGCCGCGTCGTCGTGTTGATCGAGACATTCGACCCGTCGGATATCGAGGGGCTGTTTCGCGCGGGGGCGACCGAGGTCATCGCTGCGCACAGTTTGTGCGGCAACGGGCGCGCGGGCGAGGGAACGGTTGATTCCGATCGGCGCATGACGATTGAGCCCGATGCTTTTGTTGATAGGGAACCCGGGGCGCCTCGCGCTACAAGAGGTCCGCGTGTTGATGAATATGGAAAAGCGGAAGCCGAGCATGGTCGGCGCCTCCGGGACCCCCTTGCATACGATGACGCTGGAAGGCCGGTACCGTATGGCGATGACGTTCTGGCTGAAGATATGGGATACGTGCACGGCGTAAATCTGGCCGATGAGCTCGACGAGGTCGAGGGTTTTGCCGGGGCTGACGAGCCGTGTGCCGCTGCGTCTTTGGCTTCGGAATCGCAGCCCGGGCAGCCTGCCATGCCGGCTTGGGCTCAGCGCGTGACCGCGGCGGGGGAGACGGGGATGTTATCGCCCACGTCCGTGTCGCCGGTTCCTGCACCGTCGGCCCCCGCGCCGTCGGCGGACGCTTCGATTCCGCCGCGTCGGGCGCCGGTCGTCTGCGCCGTCTCGGGTTCGGGCGGTTGCGGCAAGTCGACGATCGTTGCCACCATGGCGCATGCGGCGTCGCTGTTGGGTTTGCGTGCCGCCGTGCTCGACTTGGACCTCATGTTTGGAAACCTATACGATCTGCTGGGTGTCGATGCCCCGCACGATATGGCGACGCTTATCGAGCCGTCGGCGGCGGGCGCACTTGCCGAGTCGGATATCGTGGCCGCATCGATGCGCGTCGCCCCGGGTGTCACGCTCTGGGGGCCTGTCGCGGCCCCCGAGAAGGCCGAGCTCATGGCACGTCCGGTGGAGCTATTGCTCGATGTTTTGCGTCGCGAATCCGACGTGGTCTTTGTCGACACCTCGGTCTTTTGGGGTGATGCCGCGGCCGCCGCGGTGGCGGCGAGCGACCGTTGCCTGGTCGTAGGCGATGCGGCGGTATCGTCCGCGACATCCGCTTCGCGCGTCATTGAGCTGGCGAGCCGCGTGGGCGTGCCACGCACGCGCATGAGCGCCGTGTTCAACCGGTTTGGTGCGCGCGGTGCCGACGAGGACGTCGCCATGCGCTTTGAGATTGCCTGCGCACTGAGCTCCAAGATCCGCATTGCCGATGGCGGCCAGGACTTGGCTGCGCTCATGGCATTCGGTCGTGCCGACGAGGCAGTGGGTCAGACGAGCGCTTTTGCGACCAGCGTGCGCGAGGCCACGCGCGAGATGCTCGTGGAACTGGGCTGCGCCGTCGGTCCTTGGAGCGATATGGTCGCCGACCGCGCGACCCGCACCGAGCGCCCACGCATCCGTCTTCCCTGGTCGCGTGAGGGTGATTCGCGATGAGTCTGCAGACGCGGATTAAAGCCGCTGGCGCGGCCGCCGCGGCTGCCCCTGTTGATGCGGGACGCCACCGTGCCGTTAAACGCCGCACCAAGCGTGCGGTGATGGACCGCATGGGCTACGACGAGGTGGCGCGCATCAGTGCCTACGTCGACCCGGCCCTTGCCCGCTCTGAGCTACGTCCGGCGGTGGAAGCGGCGCTCAACGTGGAAGAGCCGACCGACTTGGCGACGCCTGAGCGTGAGACCATCATCGACGAGATCCTAGATGACGTGGTGGGCCTGGGACCGCTGCAACCGCTCATCGAGGACGACACCGTTACCGAAATCATGATCAACGGCTGTCGCTCTGCCTTTTTTGAGCGCAGTGGCGTTTTGTATCCCATCGAGCACGCGTTTGAGGACGACGAGCAGATTCGTGTGCTCATCGATCGCATCATCTCGCCGCTCGGCCGTCGTATCGACGAGCGTAGCCCCATCGTCAACGCCCGCCTCAAGACGGGCTATCGCGTCAACGCGGTGATTCCGCCCGTGGCGATCGACGGGCCAATCCTCACCATCCGTAAGTTCTCGGACCGTATCTGTTCGTTGGACGAGCTTGTGGGGTTGGGGTCGCTGCCGCTTTGGTATGCGCAGCTGCTGTCGTGCGCGGTGTCGTTGCGGCAGGACTTGGCGGTTGCGGGAGGCACGGGGTCGGGCAAGACCACGCTGCTCAACGCGCTGTCGTGCGAGATTTCCACCGGCGAGCGCATCGTGACGATCGAGGATTCCGCCGAGCTCAAGTTTGCACATCACCCACACGTTGTTCGTCTGGAGGCGCGTGAGGCGTCAATCGAGGGCGAGGGCGCGGTGACGATTCGCGACCTGGTGACCAATGCTCTGCGTATGCGCCCCGACCGCATCGTCGTGGGCGAGGTACGCGGTGCCGAGTGCTGCGACATGCTGCAGGCCATGAACACGGGCCACGACGGCTCGCTCACCACGCTCCATGCGGGTACCGAGCAGGAGACCGTGGTTCGCCTGACGCTGCTTGCGCGCTACGGCATCGATTTGCCGAGTGAGCTTATCGAAGAGCAGATCGCCATGGCGCTCGACGGCATTGTGATGTCCGAGCGTCATGCAGACGGCAGGCGCTTTGTGGCCTCATATTCGGGGGTTCACCGCGGCGCGTCGGGCGGTGTTGAGCTCGAACGCTACGTGACTTTCGATGCCGCCGAACGCACCTGGACGCTCGACCGCGAGCCGCCGTTTATTGCGGAGGGCTTGCGATCGGGGACGCTCGCGCAAGAGGAGGTGGACGAATGGAGATCGCTATGCCCCTCGTCGTAGGGGGTTTGGCGGGGCTTTCTGTCGCGACGGCGTGTGGGGCAGAACCTCGTGTGCCGCGGATGCCGCCGGCGGATCTGGCGCGCCGGACGCTCGAATCGATGGCGGAGAAGCTGCCCCGTGAGTTGGCGGAAAACGACCTGCTGATAAAGATTGCCCGCTCGTGGGCGTCGCTGATCCCCGCAGATCGCCTTGGGCTTGCTATTGAGGATAACGCGGCTCGTCTGGCATTTCTGCTGCTGTCGAGCGGTATCTGCAGCGTTTTGCTGGCCGTTGCGTCGTTGTCGCCCATCGGCTTTGTCTTGGGACTTGTGGTGCCGTTTGGCGTGGGCGCCGCGCGTGACACCTTCGATCGCCGACGCGAACAGCATGATGTAGAAGAGGCCATGCCCGAGGCATTCACAGCGTTATCCATGTCGCTTGCCTCGGGGCATTCGCTGGCACAGGGTATGCGCTTTGTGGGCGCCCATGCGCAAGAGCCGGTGCATACCGAGTTTTTGCGGGTGGCGGCGGCAATCGATTGCGGTATCTCGGCGACCGACGCACTCGATGACCTACTTGTTCGCATCGATGCCCCCGGCCTTTCGCTTGTCACCTTGGCGCTCAAAGTATCGCAGCGTACCGGGGCTCCGCTTGCCGGCTTGCTGTCCGAGGCGTCGAGCATGGTGGGTGAGCGCATTGAGCTCAAACGCCGTCTGGACGTTAAGACGTCACAGGCGCGTATGTCGGCACACATGGTCGCGGCAATGCCGGCGGGCATGTGCGCGGTACTGGCTTTGCTTTCGGCAGACTTTCGCCGCGGTCTTGCGACGCCGGCTGGTGCGGGCGCCGTGGTGCTGGGACTTGCCCTCAACGTCGTTGCCCTGGTAGTTATCCGGCGCATTATGCGGGTGGAGCTATGAGCGCCCTGGTCGGGGTCGCGGCTTGTCTGTGTGCCCTGAGCGTATTTGCCGCGACAGGTCTGGAGCGTGCGGATGCTCGCAAGATTGCAGAGACGTGCAAGCGTGAGGCGGTGCTGGTCATTGCTGCGGGCTGCTCGGTGATTGATGCCCTGACCGCGCGAATGAAGGGCGCGATTGGGGCGGGCGGCCCGGCGCGGGTGTCGCTCGGTGAGGTGTCCGAGATGATCGACGTGGTGCGCCTGGGGCTTTCTGCCGGCCTTTCGTTTGACGCGGCGCTCGAGATTTTCTGCGCCAATCGTCGGTCGGTGCTGGCCGTCCGTCTTGAGCGAGCCTGCATGGCGTGGCAGGTGGGCGTGGGGACGCGCGAGGCCGAGCTGTTGGCTGCCGCGCGT
Source organism: uncultured Collinsella sp. (assembly GCA_947003675.1). Taxonomy (GTDB): domain Bacteria; phylum Actinomycetota; class Coriobacteriia; order Coriobacteriales; family Coriobacteriaceae; genus Collinsella. The sequence continues at coordinate 6,748 of CAMQPJ010000065.1, forward strand.
GATTTGGACGTGAGGGCGCTCGAGACCTTCGCCATCACGGTGGGGCAGGCGCTTGCCCTGGGCGCTCCGCTGGCCGAGACGCTGGCTGCTCAAAGTCGCGAGATCCGTGCGGCCCATCGCGCCGCAGTCGAGCGCGAGATCGAGCGCGCACCGGTCAAGTTGCTGATTCCCACCGGCACGCTCATCTTGCCGGCGTTGCTTCTGTCCATATTGGG
>CAMQPJ010000066.1 GCA_947003675.1 uncultured Collinsella sp.
ATTTCTTGCTATCATGCAAGGCGTAGGGTAAATCTCCGATCGCAAGGAGACACAAATGGTGAAAAAGTCACCGGAAAACACTACTCCCGCAATTGTGGACAACGTAGAGGCGCTTGAGGCTAAGCTCGCTCAGATGCGAGAGGCCCAGGCGCTTTTTGCTACGTACACGCAGGAGCAGGTCGACAAGATCTTCTATGAGGCCGCCATGGCCGCCAACAAGGCTCGTATCCCGTTGGCGAAGATGGCCATCGAGGAGACCGGCCGCGGCGTTCTTGAGGACAAGGTCATCAAGAACCACTACGCCGCAGAGTACATCTACAACGCTTACAAGAACACCAAGACCTGTGGTGTCCTGGAGCGCGACGAGGCTTACGGCATCACCAAGATCGCCGAGCCCATCGGCATCGTGGGCGCCGTCATCCCGACGACCAACCCCACCTCCACCGCGATCTTCAAGACGCTGATCTGCCTGAAGACCCGCAACGCCATCATCATCTCCCCGCACCCGGCTGCCGCCAAGTGCACCATCGCCGCCGCCAAGCTCGTGCTTGACGCCGCCGTCAAGGCCGGCGCCCCCGAGGGCATCATCGGCTGGGTCGATGTCCCCTCCATCGAGCTGACCAACATGGTCATGCGCGACGTCGACATCATCCTCGCCACCGGTGGCCCGGGTATGGTCAAGGCCGCCTACTCCTCGGGCAAGCCCGCCCTGGGCGTTGGCGCCGGTAACACCCCGGTCGTCATCGACGACACCGCCGACGTGCTGCTCGCCGTCAACTCCATCATCCACTCCAAGACCTTCGACAACGGCATGATCTGCGCTTCCGAGCAGTCCGTGACCGTCATCGACACCATCTATGACCAGGTTAAGGCCGAGTTCCAGAAGCGCGGCTGCTACTTCGTCAAGCAGGGTGCCGAGATGGAGGCCCTGCGTGCCGCCATGTTCAAGAACGGCGCCCTCGACCACCGCATCCCCGGCATGGCTGCCGCCAAGATCGCCGAGCTCGCCGGCATCGAGGTTCCCGCCAAGACCAAGATTCTGATCGCCGAGGTCACCTCCACCGACCCCGCCAAGGAGGAGTTCTCCCACGAGAAGCTCTCCCCGGTCCTGGCCATGTACCACGCCAAGGACTTCCAGGAGGCCGTCGACAAGGCCGAGCACCTGGTGCTCGCCGGTGGCCCGGGCCACACCGCCTCTCTGTACGTGCACCCCGCCCAGGCCGAGAAGATCAGCCTGTTCGAGCACGTCATGAAGGCCTGCCGCATCGTCATCAACACCCCGTCCTCGCACGGTGGCATCGGTGACCTGTACAACTTTGGCATGAAGCCGTCTCTGACCCTGGGCTGCGGCTCCTGGGGCGGCAACTCCGTCTCCGAGAACGTTGGGGTGAAGCACTTGATCAACGTTAAGACTGTGGCCGAGCGCCGTGAGAACATGCTGTGGTTCCGCGCTCCCGAGAAGGTCTACTTCAAGAAGGGTTCCACGCCCGTCGCCCTCGACGAGCTGGGCAACGTCATGGGCAAGAAGCGCGCCTTCATCGTCACCGACCAGTTCCTCTTCAAGAATGGCAACACCCGCGCCATCGAGGCCAAGCTCGACGAGATGGGCATCGCCCACGACTGCTTCTACGACGTCGAGCCCGATCCGTCGCTGCAGTGCGCACGTCGCGGCGCCAAGCAGATGGCTCTCTTTGAGCCGGACGTCATCATCGCCGTCGGCGGTGGCTCCGCTATGGACGCCGGCAAGATCATGTGGATGATGTACGAGCACCCCGAGTGCAAGTTTGAGGACATGGCCATGGACTTCATGGACATCCGCAAGCGTATCTTCACCTTCCCCGAGATGGGCAAGAAGGCCTACTTCGTCGCCGTCCCGACCTCCTCGGGTACCGGCTCCGAGTGCACGCCGTTCGCCATCATCACCGACAAGGAGACCGGCATCAAGTGGCCGCTCGCCGACTACGCGCTGCTCCCCAACATGGCTATTGTCGACGCCGACAACTGCATGACCGCCCCGCGCGGCCTGACCGCTGCCTCCGGCATCGACGTCATGACCCACGCCATCGAGTCCTACGTCTCCATCATGGCTTCCGATTACACCAAGGGCCTCTCCGAGCGCGCTGCTAAGCTCGTCTTCGAGAACCTGCCCTCCAGCTTCACGAACGGCGCCAAGGACCCGCATGCCCGCGAGGAGATGCACAACGCCTCCTGCATGGCCGGTATGGCCTTCGCCAACGCCTTCCTGGGCCTCAACCACTCCATGGCCCACAAGCTCGGCGCCTTCCATCACCTGCCCCACGGCATCGCCAACGCCGTCATCCTGACTCGCGTCATGCGCTACAACGCCGCTGAGGCCCCCGTCAAGATGGGCACGTTCTCTCAGTATCCTTACCCCAACGCGCTGCACAACTACGCCGAGATGGCCAAGTACTGCGGCATCGAGGGCAAGGACGACAAGGAGGTCTTCGAGAACTTCATCACGAAGCTCGAGGAGCTCAAGGACTTCATCGGTGTCAAGAAGACCATCGCCGACTACGGTGTCGACGAGCAGTACTTCCTCGACACCCTCGACGAGATGACCGAGCAGGCATTCAACGACCAGTGCACCGGCGCCAACCCGCGCTACCCGCTCATGAGCGAGATCAAGGAGCTCTACCTGGACGCCTACTACGGCCGCGAGCCTCAGGATTACGCCGTCTGCTAGTTCTAGCACGGTTTTAACGGCGGGGGTGCACGGGTGTTTCACACACCCCCGCCGTCGCTTCTATCGCATCGTTGAAAGGATGCAACCATGCTGCTACCCGATTCCAAGACCGAACTCGTCCGTCGCGGCAACAAGGTCGTTTACGACCTGGGCGACAAGATCGTCAAGGTCTTTAACGAGACCAAGCCCGTCTCCGACGTGTTCAACGAGGCTTTGAATCTTGCCCGCATCAATGAGTGCGGCATCCGCAGCCCCAAGGCTCTCGAGGTTTCTCAGCTCGAGAACGCCAACGGCTGGGCGCTCGTGACCGAGAAGGTCCCGGGTACCACCCTTGCCGAGAAGATGACTGCCGAGCCCCAGCGCTTTGGTGAGTACCTCGAGATGTTCGTCGACCTCCAGATCGAGATCCACGGCTACACCTCCCCACTGCTCAACCGTCAGCGCGATAAGTTCGCCCGCATGATCGACAGCCTCGATCAGCTCAATGCCACCACGCGCTACAACCTTCAGGAGCGTCTGGACGGTATGACCAAGGAGTTCAAGGTCTGCCACGGCGACTTCAACCCCTCCAACGTCATCGTCGGCGACGACGGCCAGCTGTACGTCTGCGACTGGGCACATGCCACCCAGGGCTCCCCTGCTGCCGACGTTGCCACCACCTACCTGCTCTTTGCCCTCAACAGCAAGGATCAGGCCGAGGCCTACCTGGAGCTCTACTGCGACCGCGCCGACATGCCCATGCAGGTCGTGCGTCAGTGGACGAGCATCGTCGCCGCTTCCGAGCTCGCTCGTAAGCGCAACGTGAACGATGAGTTCCTGAAGAACTGGATCGACGTTGTCGATTATCAGTAATATCTGAGCGATTTATTTCGCATCGGAGGCACAAAGGAAACCCCGCAGCTCGCATGGGCTGTGGGGTTTCCTTTTAGCGATTGAGTACGTCGACAAGATAAAAGGACGGCCCCGCATCTCCCCTATCTGGAGAAATGCGGGGCCGTCCCGTATATCGAACTACAAGCGAAATCGCCGATTAACGGCGTGCCGCCTTCACAAGCTCAGCGACCTTGGCGACGACCTCGTCGATCGCCACGTCCTCGCGCTCACCCGTGGCACGGTCCTTGAGCTCGACGGTGCCGTTCTTGAGGCCACGCTTACCCAGAACGACCTGATACGGGAAGCCCATAAGGTCGTTGTCGGCAAACTTAAAGCCGGGACGCTCGTCACGGTCGTCGACGACGACCTCGATACCCTCGGCGCACAGGCCATCAACGATCTGCTCGCAGACGGTAGCACACTCCTCCTTCTTGGGATCGAGCGGAATCACCGCAACCTCGTACGGAGCAACGGAGACCGGCCAGACGATGCCGTGCTCGTCGTTGTGCTGCTCCACGACGGCAGCGAGCGAACGGGACACGCCCACACCGTAGCAACCCATGATAAGCGGCTTCTCCTTGCCGTCCTCGTCCATAAAGGTGGCACCCATGGCCTCGGAGTACTTGGTGCCCAGCTGGAAGACCTGGGAAACCTCGATGCCGCGAGCAGCAGAGAGCGGCTTGCCGCAGTGCGGGCAGGGATCGCCGGCGACGACGGTGACCAGGTCGGCCCACTCGTCGACGGTAAAGTCGCGCTCGGGACAGGCGCCGGTAAAGTGATAATCGACCTCGTTGGCACCGCAGGCCCACTGCTTAGACTCGCGCAGGCTCTCGTCGCACACCAGACGGATGCCCTCGGGCAGGTTGACCGGTCCGATAAAGCCCTTATGCAGCCCGTAGGTCTGGAGCTCCTCGTCGGTCATCATGCGATAGCCCTTGCCAAAGACGTGCTCGGCCTTACAGTCGTTGAGCTCGTGGTCGCCCGGAACAATGGCCACGACCGGCTTGCCCTCGGAGTCAATCAACGCCAGCGACTTGCGCGTGCCGTTCTCGGGGAAGCCGAAGAACTTGGCGACGGCCTCGATGGTGCCCATACCCGGAGTCTCGACCTTGGTGAGCGTGCCGTCGCCGGGACCCTCGGTCACAACGACCTTGGTGCTTGCAGCCTCGTCATCGGCAGCAAAGCCGCAATCGTCGCAGTAGACGAGCGAAGCCTCGCCGGCGTCGGCCAGCGCCATGTACTCGACGGAGGTGTCGCCGCCGATTTCGCCGGAGTCGGCGACAACGGGCAGAGCCTTGATGTAGCAGCGCTCGCAGATGTTGGCGTAGGCCTGCTTCATCTTGTCGTACTCCTCCTGCAGGCTCTCCTGCGTGGCAGAGAAGCTGTAGGCGTCCTTCATGATGAACTCACGGCCGCGCATCAGGCCAAAGCGGGGACGGAACTCATCGCGGAACTTGTCCTGAATGTGGTACAGGTTGACGGGCAGCTGCTTATAGGAGCGCAGCTCGTTGCGCACCAGGGCCGTGACGGTCTCCTCGTGCGTGGGGCCCAGCACAAACTCGCGACCATGACGGTCGTCAAAGCGCACAAGCTCCTTACCATAGGCATCGATGCGGCCGGACTCACGCCACAGCTCGGCATCGACCATAATGGGCATCATGAGCTCCTGGGCGCCGGCGGCATCCATCTCGTCGCGCACGATGTTCTCGATCTTACGAATCGAGCGCCAAGCGAGCGGCAGATAGGAATAGAGACCGGCGGCCTCCTTGCGGATCATACCGGCACGAAGCAGCAGACGATGGCTTGCAAGCTCGGCGTCGGCCGGATCCTCTTTAAGCGTCGGCGCATAGAGCTTAGACATATACATTGCTCGAGTCATTTATTTCTCCTCAATAAGCTTGTCGACCTCGGCCATAAGCGCGTCGACAATTTGATCCTCAGCTACTTTACCAATGATCTGGCCATGCGAAAAGAGCAGGGCCTGACCACGTCCGCAAGCAACGCCCAGGTCGGCATCAGAAGCCTCACCGGGGCCATTAACGGCACATCCCATGACGGCAATCGAAAGCGGCGCGGCATAGTTCTTAAGCCGCTCGGTGACCTCCTCGGCAATAGGAATCAGGTTAACCTGGCAGCGGGCGCACGTGGGGCACGAGACAATCTCGGGACCACGGCGACGCAGGCCCAGGGACTGCAGGATACCCCAGGCGACCGGCGGCTCCTCGACCGGATCGGCCGTGAGCGAGACGCGCATGGTGTCACCGATACCCTCAGACAGCAGGATACCAAGGCCCACCGAGCTTTTAATGGTGCCCTGCAGCTTGGTACCCGCCTCGGTTACGCCCAGGTGAAGCGGAACGTGGGGAATCTCACGCGACAGGGCTCGATAGGTATCGAGCGTCGTTTGCACGCTATGGGCCTTGGCGGAAAGCACAATATTGGTAAAACCGCGATCCTCAAAATGTTTGACGAAACGCTCGCTCGACATCACGAGCTTTTCGGGCTGCGTGAGGTCGTCGCGCTCGGCAATATCCTGCTCAAGCGAACCGGCATTGACGCCGATACGAATCGCACAGCCCACGGCACCCGCAGCATCGATCACCGCGTCAACCTTGGCCCAATCGCCGATATTGCCGGGATTGATTCGCAGCTTGGCGGCACCGGCCTCAACGGCACCAATGGCGAGCTTATGGTTAAAGTGGATATCGGCGACAATCGGCACCGGAGACTCGGCACAGATGGTGCGGAAACCCTCAAGCGCGGCCTCGGTGGGCACGCTCACGCGCACGATATCGCAGCCAGCCTGCGCCAAAGCACGCACTTGCGCAAGCGTTGCCTGGGCATCAGCGGTATCGGTGCAGGTCATGGATTGGACCACCACCGGCGCACCGCCACCGATCTGCACGCCGCCCACATGCACGGGGCGCGTCAGCTCGCGAGGCAAAGGATGGGATAAAGACAATCCAAACACTCCCCTACAGAATAAATCGAAGGATGTCGGAACGAAGCATATAGACAAACAGCAGCGCAAAAAGCGCGATACCCACATAGCTCACGATCGACTGGACCTTGAGCGGAAGCTCGCGGCCAGCAATCTTTTGAATGATCTCGATGACCAGCTTGCCGCCATCGAGCGGTGGGATAGGCAGCAGGTTCATAAAGCCAAGCGAGAACGAAATGAGGGCGGCAAACGAAAGGAACGTTGCAGGGCCAGCGGCAGCAGCCTGTGAGGACATAACGCTAATACCCACGATCGATGAGGACTGATCGAGAATCTCCATCGTATGCTGCGGCTGGAGCAGGCGCATCACGCCCTCCGCTGTCTGCAC
>CAMQPJ010000067.1 GCA_947003675.1 uncultured Collinsella sp.
ACGGCGAAATGGAAGGCTCGCTCGCATCGCTTGCGACGACGCTGCACGATAAATTTGGCATTACGGTCAAAACCGTCCCCTTTGATAGCTACAAGATGATGTCAAAGGCCCTGTCAAAGGGAAGCATAGACGTTGCGCTGCCGGTATACCGAGATTACTGGTTTGCCGAGCAATCAGGCGTTGTGCAGTCGGTATCGTTGGGGACCGTGTCCCTCACCGCCATCCACACCGACGGCAATCTGAACAAAGACCTTCAGAACATCGCCTGCACCAAATCATCGTTTGTCAACCAAAATGTACTTGAAAGTCTGTTCCCCACAGCGACCGTGACCGAATACCAATCCGACGATGAAGCGTTCGACGCCCTCAGGAAGGGAACGGCGCACTGCATCGTCGCTCCCAGCTCACGCATAAAAACCATCGGCGATCGTCATGATCTCGAAGGCTACGAGACGGTCGAGCTCCCTGACACCTGTGAGCTCTCGTGCTGGATTTCGCGCGGAAAGCCCGAGCTGCTGGGAATCATCAACAAGGGCATCATCAATGCCGGAGAATCGCTCTCCGCAAGCAATTACTCCTCCACGTCGTACACGGCCCAGGAATCAAACACGCTTCAATTCCTTTATCGCAACCGTGCCGCCGTTGCAGCTACCCTCATCGGTATGTTGTCGGTCGGCATCGTCCTGCTCATCTGGGCGCTCGCACGCGCTCGAACCGAGCGCAAAAAAGCCGATGCTGCCAACGCCGCTAAGACGGCATTCCTCACGCGCATGAGCCACGACATCCGAACGCCGCTCAACGGTATCCTGGGCCTTATCGAGATCGAGGAATTGAAGGAAGGCGATATCCAGGTCGCCCGCGAGAGCCGTGCCAAGGCGCGCGTTGCCGCCAATCACCTGCTCTCGCTGATCAACGACATCCTCGAGATGGGCAAAATCGAAGACCGCAAGCTAACACTGGAGCATACGCCTTTTAACCTCAAAGAGCTCTGTGACAATACGCTGGTGCTGTGCAAGCTCCGCGCGTCCAGTAACGGCATCACCATGCAGGACAAAAGTCTGCCGTACGCCACGGGGCCATACATGATCGGCAGTCCCACCCATATCCGACAGATCATGATCAACCTGTTAGACAACAGCATTAAGTACAACAAGCACGGCGGCTCCGTCACCTTTAGTTCAAAGACCAAGCCACTCGATAACGGGCGCGCGCTCTTTTGCTTTAGCGTTTCGGATACCGGCATTGGCATGACTCCCAAGTTTTTAAAGCATATCTATGAGCCGTTTGCCCAAGAAGGCGACGATGCGCGCAGCAGGTTCCAAGGAACCGGCATGGGCATGCCAATCGTCAAGTCGCTTATTGAACTGATGGGCGGTACGATTGAGATTTCGAGTGAGGTTGACGTGGGAAGTACGTTCAACGTCCAGATTCCGCTCGATATCGACAAGAACCCTCAGACGCGGGCAGATACGGTCGAGAGGGCGCTCGACTGCTCGCTCGCCGACATGAACGTGCTGCTCGCCGAAGACAACGAATTGAATGCCGAGATTGCCCAGGCGCTGCTAGAATCCGAGGGCATCGTGGTCACCCGCGCCGCCAACGGCAACGAAGTCGTCGATCTGTACCTGTCGCATCCCGCCGGCAGCTTCGATGCCATTTTGATGGACATCATGATGCCGGACATGGACGGCTACGAGGCAACCCGCGCGATTCGTCTGAGCGAGAAGGTCGATGCAGCCGATATCCCCATCATCGCGCTCACCGCCAATGCCTTTGCCGAGGACGCCAAGGCGGCACACGACGCCGGTATGAACGCCCATCTGTCCAAACCGCTCGACTTTAACAAGCTCAAAAACATGCTCGCCCGCATCAAGAAAAACGGATCCGTTTCGCTATAGTTTGTGCTCAACCACCACGCACGACCAGAAAGGAAGCCAACGATGTTTAGGCCCTTACGTCAAAAGAAGCGCGCCATCACCGACGAAGAAGCGCGCGAACTGCTCGCTACCTGCAAGCGCGGCGTCTTTGCCGTCAACGGCGACGATGGCTACCCGTACGCCATTCCCGTCAACTACTTCTTTGACGCCGAGCACGACAAGATTTATTTCCATGGCGCCAAGGCCGGCCACAAGGTCGACGCACTCAAGCGCGATGACAAGGTCTGCTTTACCGTTTACGGCAACGAGTGGTACCAGGACGGTGACTGGGCTCCCTACGTTATGAGCACCGTGGTCTTTGGCCGCTGTCGCCTGGCGAATGACACCCCCGCGTTTATCGAGGACAAAGTCCGCCAGCTCGCCCTTAAGTACTACCCTTCTGCCGAAGAAGTCGAAGAGGAAATCGCCAAAGACATCAAGGGCGTCCAGCTTTACGAGATTTCGATTGAGCATCTTTGCGGTAAGCAGATTCAAGAAAAGTAAGCCTCAAGAACAGGCGTCACAAATGGCAATATGGCCCGGTTCCAACCCACCTTGGAACCGGGCCATATGCTTATGAAGCGTCGGCGGCTATGTGCGCAAGCGCCTCAACGAGCTCCTGCGAGCTCACGGGTTTACTCAGGTGCGCGTCCATGCCCGCCTCGCGCGAAAGTCTGCGGTCGTCGGCAAAGGCATTGGCACTCACGGCGATAATCGGCGTGGTCGCGGCATCCTCGCGATCGAGCGCTCGAATCTGACGCGTGGCCTCAAGGCCATCGATGCCAGGCATCATGATGTCCATCAACACCACGTCGTACTCGTGCGGTGCGCTCGCGGCAAACGCCTCAACGGCAGACTCGCCATCCTTAGCATGCGTCACGACGGCACCGGCACGGCTGAGCGTAAACTGCGCGATCTCGGCATTCAGATCGTTATCCTCTACGAGCAAAACGCGCAAGCCCTGGAGCGCATCGCCATCGCCCGCATCCGCGCGAACTGCCTGAGGAATCTCGGAGCGCTTGCATTTCTCGAACGGCAGGCGGATGGTAAACGTCGTCCCCTGCCCCAAGACGCTCGTAAAGCTCATGGTTCCGCCCATAAGCTCGACCAACTGTTTTGCGATAGGCGCGCCCAGGCCAGTTCCCGACGAAGCGCCTTCCACCTGCTGCTCCTCGCGGCAAAACGGCTCGTAGAGGCGCTGTTGGAACTCCTCGCTCATGCCAATACCGTTGTCGGCGATCGTGTATTCATAGACGGGGACGCCATCTACAGGCTCCACCTCGCGGCACACCAGGCGAACATAGCCGCCCTGGCGGTTGTACTTGACGGCATTGCCGGCAATATTGAGCAACAGGCGCTTGAGGTGCGTCACGCTCACCCGTGCATAGGGATGATTAAGCGTCTGCTGGTCTCAGATAATTGTCACCAGACGCTCCTCGGCCTGGCGCTCCAGAATATCGCGCACTTCACAGTTGAGTGCCACCAAATTTGTGGGTACGAGGTTCAGGTCGACCTGCCCGCTCTCCAGGCGACTCATATCGAGCGCCTCGTTGGCAAGGTCGAGCAGCAGTCCCGATGCCGTCCAAATCTTTGAGCGGCACTCGGTCTGCTTTTGCAGATCGTCCGCGTTGGCATCGCCAACCTCGACCATGCCGCGAATGCCGTTGATAGGCGTGCGCAGATCGTGGCTCATGCGACGCAGAAACTCCGTCTTTGCCGAGTTGGCGGACGAGGCCTCACGCGCCGCCTTTGCCAGCCTGTCGCCATAGTCGCGCTCCTGCTGCAGCAAGTCCGTCAAACGTCGACGATCAGCGCGGCGACGCACCGTCACAACAACGACTATAACACCGCTGTAGAGCGCCAGCACGCCGGCGGCAACAGCCGCGACAACCTCAAAGTAACGCCGCGCCGAGGCATAGGTGTACACATAGAATTTGTGCGCTTTTCCAAATGTGCCCAAATACCACTCGCCGTCGGCGTTAACCAATCTGACCTTACCAGCCAGGCATCGATCCTTAATACCGTCGACAATGAAGACGTCCGTCGCAGGCAGATCGAACACGCCCAATACGGTGAGTTCAACGGCATTGGTCGCAACGACCTTGCCGTCGCTTTCGATCACGATATTGCCGCTATCGATGGTTTCATAGCCTTCGAGCAAACTCTGCAGTTTGAGCGTATTGCTTGCAACCGCCTTCGCGCTCTGATGCCTTACCGCGATAACGATACCCTCGCCATCCCGCCGGGTCACGCAACCAATGTCTGCAACCGAATCATCCGAAAGCGTAATGCGGGCGGTATAGGACTTAAGCGGATGAGTTGCCACCTCCAGCACGGGCGCTTCCTTGAGATACGTAGCGAGCGACCCGTAGCCCACATCGCCCGTCGAGGACTCGGACACCAAATTGCCCGATGCATCCGTCACAATCAGCGCGCTCACGTTGAACTGGTCGGCGTATTGCTCCAGCATGGCGTTATCCACCGAACCGTCGCGCTCCATATCGCGAGCAGCCTCTCCGGCAATCTCCATAACGCGAATCAGGTTTTTGGTCGTATAGGCGCTGTTGAATGCATCGTAGGAAAGGCTCTGCGTCGCCACGTAATCGACAACGTCGGCAAAGCGCTGCTCGGCTTGGGCCGTCGTGTAACCGTAGCTCATCATGCCGGCAGCAACCGAGAGCGCTATCCCCAGCAGAGCGACAAGGAGCCATGCCCCTGCCGAACGATTGCCCCGCTCCTGAGCGGCGTGGTCGGGCGCATCGATCATGACAGGCCCTCCATATTCAAAAATGGCGAAGGGTCATCAAAGTACTTTGACACTAGGCGTTCCATGGTGCCATCGGCAAGCATTTCTTGGTAGGCATGAGTGAGCTTGACGTCGATGCCGCGCGTATCGTTGATATCGAAAGCGGTGCCCAAACCAACCTCTAGCAGCGGCTCATCCAGAATACGATACGTCACACCATAGTCCTTTTCGTAGGTGAGCAGCAAGGACTCATGCGCGGCGATGGCATCGACCAGGCCCTCGGCGAGCGCGGGGTTCAGGCATGAACGGTCCGAAAAGCAGTAGAGTTCCTTGATCTGCGGAACGTTTTCATTTGCGCGATTGAGCAAAATGCCCTCGGGCTTGGTGGTGAACTGAACCGCCACGATCTTATCCTCAAGATCGGCAAGCGTGTAGATATCGCTCTGGGGATCGACCGCGACCACCTGGCGGCTCGCAAGGTACGGGCCAGCCCAACGATACTCGTTTTCGCGACCCGTCATGCTAAAGCTGCCCATGACACAATCGAGCTCGCCGTTCGCCAGCAGTTCCTTCTTCTTTTCCCAATCGATCAACTGGTATTTTGGCTTGTAACCAATGCGGGCCAAAGCCTCGGTTAATATCTCGACGTCCAGGCCAACGATATCGCCGTACTCGTCGGTATACACAAATGGTGGATAGAGGTCGCTGCCGACGTTGAGCGTCTTAAGGTTGTCGTCTTTAACTTGCGAGGCGTCCAGACCTTCTAATGCAGACGTCGAGGCCCTGCCATTCGACTCGGAGCGGCCGGCTATCGCTACGACAAAGGCACACGCTACTGCAAGCGCAACAAACAACGATATGACAACCGAGCGACGGGGCCTTTTCATCGAGCTCCAGACGATCCTGTTTACAGACTGAAATGGTTAAAGATAATAGCAAACAAAACCACGCGAGTGCCCAATGGTTACAGACGTTTTACCATGCGGGGCCTTCCAGCCGACTTGGTAGAAGGCCCCGCATGCAGCACACGCTTACCGTGCATTAAAAACGTAGCGGTCCAGGCGGTCGCACGCTTCCCTTACGCGCGAAAGCGGCAGCGCCAGATTCACGCGAATGTGGCAGGGCCCGTGGAACGGGCGGCCGTCCTGATATCCCACGCCCACGCGCGCCCCCTCGTCGAGCAGCCACTGAATATCGCGGCCATGCTCGCGGCACCACTCGGCGCAGTCAACAAACACCATGTACGTGCCCTGCGGACGCGAATAAGACACGCCCTCAAAATGCTCGTCCACGTAATTGCAGAAGTACTCGATATTGCCGGCAAGCACCTGGTTGAGCTCGTCCACCCACTCGTAGCCTTGCGGCTGGTAGGCACCGATAAGCGCATGCATGGAGAGGACGTTCATCTCGTTGTAGTGAGTCTTGTTGGACACGGCGCACACGCGGTCGCGCAGCGTCTCGTTGTAGATGATGTGGTAGCTGCCGACCAGACCCGCCAGGTTAAACGTCTTGCTCGGCGCATAGAGGGCGACCGTGCGCATGCGAGCATCCTCGCTCACCGACTGCGTCGGGATATGCTTGTGTCCCGGCAGGATGATATCGGACCAAATCTCGTCCGAGATCACCACGCAATCGTGCTGGCGATAGATGTCCATGGCGCGCTCAATCTCGTCGCGCTCCCATACGCGGCCGCAGGGATTGTGCGGCGAGCAGAACACCGCGGCATGGATGTGGTTTTGGGCGAGTTTGCGCTCCATGTCCTCAAAGTCCATGCGCCACACGCCCTGGTCGTCAAGTTTAAGCGGGCTGTGGACAATACGATAACCCGCGGCTTCGATAGACTTGGTAAAACCAATGCAGGTGGGGCTATGGACCAGCACCGCATCGCCCGGCTGGACATACGCGCGCAACGTCGACACGACCCCGCCCAGCACGCCGTTTTCGTAGCCAATATGTTCAGGGCGCAGGCCCTCGACGCCATTGCGGCGGCCCTGCCATTCGATGATGCGGTCGAAGTACTCGGGGCGCGGATTGAAATAGCCAAACATGGGGTGCTGGGCACGCTGAATGATGTGCTCCTGGACCGTGGGCACCGTGGCAAAATTCATGTCGGCCACCCACATGGGAATGCGGTCGAAGCCCTCGTCGGGTGCGTTCGGAGCCATACCGGGGATCTC